>JAZRTH010000186.1:0-3463 GCA_045651945.1 Thermoguttaceae bacterium | reverse complement strand
AGAGCGCAGCGGAAAAGGTTTTGACGCCGGAAATCCTCTCGAAAAAGATCATCAACATCAAGCGCGGTTTTATCCCTGTAAACGCCAACCGCTTGACGTGCGGAATGGACTTGCAGCTAAATTTGATCTATTGGCTTGTTTGTGCATGGGGAGACGGCTTTTCCGGACACGTCGTCGATTGGGGAACGTTCCCGGCGCAGCCCTACGCAGAATTCACAACCGAGAACGCGCCCGTCAAACTTTCGGACGTCTTCCCGGGCTTGTCTTATGAAGGGCAGCTATACCAGGGCTTGTCGCAGATCTGCCCGGCGCTCTACGGGAAGACATGGACGCGGGAAGACGGCGTAGAGCTAAAAATTGAGCGGGGCTTGATCGACGCAAACTGGAGCCGGACGACGGAAACCGTTTTGACGTACCTTCACCGGACGCCAGAGCTGCCGATTTATCCCAGCCGCGGAAAGAAACCAGGAACGGGGAGCTTTTATCCGGCAAAAAATAAAATGGCGTCAAAGACTGCCTACAGCTTCTTGACGCGTCTTCAGCCGGGCGAGCTGAAACAAACGGTATGGGTTGACACGAACAAAGCCAAAAGCGCGGCGTTGGGCGGACTTTACAAACCCCAGGGCGAACGAGGAACGATCACGCTGCCGACGACGCGGCGGGTCAATTATGAAAACCTGTTTGAACACTTTACAAGCCAATATATCGAAAAATGGCAAACGGGAGAGCTTCAGTTCGACATCTGGAAGATCAAACCAGGGCGAACGGAAGACCACTGGTGGGACTGCCTAACGCTGAACGTTGTCGCAAACGCTATGTGCGGCGGCGTTACGGACGAACAGGAACGGCAGACGACGCGGAAGCCGGTATTCAGTTTTGAGGACATGAAAAGGAGGAAGTGATGGCGCAAAAAATAAAATGCACATGTAACGGCGTTATTGAGTGCACAGGCACGATCACGCAGAAACAGGGCGAAGGCGTCTATTTGATCATCAGATACCGGCGCTGCCGTAAGTGCGGAAAAGTTTTCAAAACATTTGAAAAATTTAGCATTATTCCAGATATGGAATAAAAAGAGTTGTTTTATTAAGGGTTATAGGTATATTAGACAATGCAAGATGAAAAAAATGTTACGCCCGAGCAGGCGATTAACGACGCCTTGAAAGATGGGTTCCAGTCCATGACCAACGGGGAGCGATCGGTAACGAACATTCCGATTCGCGATCTGCTGGCGCTGAAGCATGACCAGGACAAAGACGCAGCGGCGCAAAGCGGAAACGTTTTCGGCAAAGTCAGCATTAAAAACAATTCAGCGCGCTTTTAAAAAATGAATTTTATTGACAGCCTCAAATCGTTTTTTTCCAACAAGACAAAGCCGACACGGCAGCAGAACCGGCGCGCGGTCTCTGCTGGCGTGCTCGACGCTGGAAGCCCTGTTCATCACCTTTCAGCGTATTGGGCGGAAGCCCAGGACGACTACAGCGACAAAATGGCGGACGCTGCCACGCGTTCGCTGATCAGAGCGCGGGCGCGCAAAGAGGCAACCAACAACGGCTACGCCGCGAATGCGATCCGGACGTTTGGAAATCATGTAATCGGGAAACACGGTCCGCAGTTGCGGATTCTGCCGGAAGCGGGATTGACCAGGGCGGAAGCGAAAAAGATCGAATTCCAGTTCTGGCAATGGCAGCGGCGAACGAAGGACGCGGAAAAACTCCAACGAGCCGTCCGCGCTCTCATGTACGACGGGGAGGCGTTTCAGCGTTTTATTTTCGATCCGACGATTGAGCTTTCAGAGCTGAATATTCAAGAGATTGAGGCAAAGAGGGTAGATAATCCCTACGGAACAGACAACCCAAACCAAATTGAGGGAATCGTTTTTGACGGCATAAACCCGGTTATTTACTTCATACAGAAGCGAACGATTAACCCGTTATATGCGGAATATCAAGAGTATGAAGAAGTACCGGCGGACGAAGTGATGCACCTTGCAGCGCGGACGTTTCCAGAACAAAAACGCGGTTTGCCTATAATGGCAACCGTATTGCGGTTAATGGCTGATCAACAGCTATATGAAGCGTACACGCTGGAAGCGGCGAAAGCCGCGGCGAAAACGCCCATGTATATGTACACGGACGTCGACGAAATCGCCACGCCGGAGTACGGCGCCCTTCCTGCTGCCAATCCAGGCGAAATAAACGTTCTGGCTGCCGGCTGGAAGCCGTTCGCGACCGAAGTCCGCTATCCGACGGCGACCTATTCAGACTACGACAACACCCTGACGCAGAAGCAAGGCGCAGGCGTTGGAACGCCGCTCGGTATGATCCAGGCGAACACAAGCGGTTACAACTACAGCAGCTGGCGCGGCGAAAAGCAGAACTATTGGGTAAATATCGGCGTTTATCAAGAAGCCGTTATTACCTATTTAATGGAGCCGCGGTTTGAAAAGTGGATCCAGTGTTTCGCAGCGCAAACCGACAAAGTGGAGTCGGCGCGGATCGCTGACCGGCTCCTTGAAAAGTGGGATCCATGGGCGGTTCCGACCTGCTGGCGGTTTGAACAGCCGCCTTCAGTCGATCCAGAAAAAGACCGCAAAGCCGATCAGATCGCCCTTGCGTTGGGGTTGACGTCAATTCATCAAATATGCGCGCGGGACGGTACGGACTACGACGACCTTTTGGGAGAGCTGGAACAAGAGCGGAAGGACTTCCCACAGGCGCAGACCGTCGCAGCTGCCGGCGCTGGCGTCGAATCGCTTTTAGCGGGACTTCAAGAGGACTTCGAACAGGAAAAGAAGGATGCCGAAAACATTTAAATTTGACCCGCTCTATTCCGGCGGCGCGCTGCACATGACCAACCACGACGAGCCGGTTATTATCGACATTGACGGCTGGCAGGACAGAACGGGCGAAGAGTACCCCGCTTGCGTTCAGCATTATCCCGACATTATTGTCGGGAAGATCAAGCCGCTGGTTGGATCAAATAAAGACGGGACGCCGAACATCACGGCGGACGGCGTTTTTAATGAAACGCTTCAAAGCGTTTTTTTACAGAACATAGCCCGCACCGGCGGGCATTGGGAATCATCCATCAGAACGATCGACCCGCTGCCGACTGACTACGAGTACATCGCGGCGGGCGAACGGGTGAAAGTCAACGGGCGCGAATTTTTGGGACCGTGTAAAGTTCTCCGGAAATGGCGCCTACAAGAAGGCAGTTTTGTTTTTGAGGGCGCAGACGCTTATAATGACGTTACAATCGCGGCAGCTGCAAACTCGAATTTTCCATTTTTAAATTTTCTTCAAACAGGTAAAATAATGAGCGAAGAACTTCGAAATTTTATTTTGAGTTTGGGCTATACAGAGCCCGAACAGCTGACGCCTGAACAGTTCAACGTCGCCGAGCGCGCGTTCAAACTGATCAACGAACAGCAGACCGCAGCCGCCGCAGCAGAAGGCGAAAA
>JAZRTH010000185.1:0-4417 GCA_045651945.1 Thermoguttaceae bacterium | reverse complement strand
AACTTGAAAAAACTTCTACAATAGGGAGCCAGCTTGCTGGCGACCGAAAGTTTTTTCAAGTTGGCGCCCCCGATGGCGGGGGAGCCAATCCGCGCTACCGCGCGCCTGCCAATAATCGCTCACGTTGGTCGCTTTTGTTTTCTTAAATACAGATTTTTTCAAGTTGGCGGATTTTATCCGCGATCCAGAATGGTTTTCGGCTGCGGCGCAGGTTGTCAGCAGGGCATTGGATAAGGCGGCGTCAAGCCGCCGCATTCCCCGACGCAAGCGACGTCTTGCGGCTGTTTTGTGCAAATTGCCTATTTTAACATCTTTTCTATTCTTTTTTCAAGAAATTTTTCTTTTAGCGCCGGCAGATTGAAAAATCTCGTGTATAATATATATTAATATAAAGTTGTTTTACAAACCCCATTTTTCAATTTTCCCTTTTTGGAGAAAACGAAATGACCCAAGCTCAAAAGCTGAATACAATTTCCTCGGCTCGCGTTTTAATGCGCGGATGCGTCTTTGCTCTTTTTGTCACAGTTCTGCTGGCTGCTCTGCCCTGCCCCGTCAAAGCGGATATGGTTCTGTTCTGGAATTTTGACGAGTACACAACCGAAGGCGGCGTCAATTACGTTACAGACTCCGTTCATTCAGAGCGGCTTAAGCTGGTGAACTCGTCCATTGTAGACGGTCAGCTGTCTGCTAACGGCGGCTACGCTCAGGGAACGGGAACAAACAACGGTACGACCACGGCGTTGCCTTTGGGAGGTTCGACTACGCCAAATTATACGTTGTCGGCGTTTCTGACAAGCACAACAAACGCGACTGTTGGTATTATGGGATGGGGAGCTAAAAGCGGCGGCAAATGCAACTGTTTCAGAACAACAGGCAACGGTGGAGAAACTACCGGCGGTCTAAACAGCTACTGGTGGGGCAATGACGTTGTGGTGTCAGGCGGATATCCCGAAATTTACGGCGGCGTGGAAAATCACGTTGCGACTACTGCAGTAGGAAACACACATTACTTGTATCTTAATGGTCAGTTGCTTCTAAGCGATACTAAAGGCGCTCGAAGCGAAGCTAATCAAGACTTTGCAGTTGGTAAAACGGTTAATAATGAACAGCTCAAGGGTTCTCTTGACAACGCGTCTATTTATAATGAGGCGTTGGAACAGTCAGATATTATTCGGATTTCCACATCTAAATTAAACGGTTTGACAAACTGGTGGAAATCCGGAACGACAGTTGACCGAGTCAGTGGAATCGTTAAGCCGGCTACTGTAACAGGAACGACGGTTATTACCGGAGCCAACGGCGACGTCTTGGTCTTCAATCGCGCTTTGGAATCGGGCGAACAAGCCTTCTACCAGGGACAGCTGGCAGCGGGACACGATTACGTCATCGACAACATGGCGAACAGCGTATCCACAAAAACGACGTGGCTTCGCGCGTCGTCTGCCAACCTGAGCGACGCTGGGCAAACCCCGTTGGGAATCTACGTTGGCGGTACGACGACGGCGTCGACGCTGACGGCAACGGCAGAACAAATCAACGCAGTCAATCGGACGCTGGTTCTCGGAGGAGGGACGCTGGCGATAGCGTCTGATTCTGACGTTTCCATTGATAAAAACAGAGTCGGGTTTGACAGCGGTTCCATTTCCACGTCCGGAAACGGTACGATAACTCTCAATTCTTCTGAAATCCTTTCTTTGAAAGCAATCAATATTGGATCGAATAGCTCTTTGGCTCTGAATACCACAGATGATACGCGAGTTCTGGGCGCAACCAGTCTTGGAGATAACAGTTCTTTAACGGTTAATACCGTCGATTTGCAGATTTTGGGCGCAACCGCTATTGGAGCGAACAGTTCTGTAAATCTGACTGCTTCTGGCAGTACGCAAATGAATAGCGCTGTCAGTATTGGCGCCGACAGCTCGCTAAATATTGAATCCTCTGGCAATACGCGAATCGGAGGCGTAATTTCCGGCGCTGGCAGTTTGAATAAATCCGGAACAGGGACGCTGACTCTTGCCGCTGCCAATACATTCAATGGCGACTTTACTATTACTGCGGGAACCGTTGAAATGGCGAAGAACTGCAATTCTACGGAGGCGACAGCTACTCCGTTGGGAAACCCGTCCAATGCAGACCGTAAAATTACAGTTAAATCCGGAGCGACTCTTGTAACAGCTTCCGGGAGCAGCGGCATTGACGTCTTTGGCGGCGCAAACGCTTATCCCAAATTTACGCTGGTTGCCGATGGGGGAACGATTGCAACTTGCAGCAACAACCTGACAACGTACGGCGATATCGAACTGAAAAACGGCGGCGTCTTTGAAGATCGAGGCGGACACATCGACGATGCCAACCAGCCCAATCGAAATTGGTATACGGTTTTCAATGGCGACGTCTACGTTACCAGCGGCGCCGCTTCAATCCAGGCTAACAGCAATGGAAAAGGCATCTCAATTCGAGGATACAGAAATGGAGCCGCTGCCGGCGTGAAGTTTGACGTTGCTGAAAATTCAACCTTGACGGTGTCTGCCCTTTTAATGGACTGTCTAAAAACAGGCGAAGCTGGCTCGTTTACCAAAACGGGCAAAGGGACGATGACTCTTTCTTCTGCCAATACGTTCAGCGGCAACGTGGATATTATGGAAGGGACAGTCGTAATGGCATACAATGCCAAGGTCGGCGGTACAACGAATTCCGCTACGGCTCTGGGCAATCCCTCTGTTGCAGGGCGTACAATCACGATTCATTCAGGAGCGACTCTGACAACTGAATCCTCTAACGCTGGTATTGACGTCTTCGGCGGCGCGGACGCCTATCCGAAATTCAGGCTCATTGCTGACGGCGGAACGATTGCGACTGCGACTAATCGGCTTACGACATACGGCGACATCGAACTGAAAAACGGCGGAACATTCGCTGAAAAAGGCGGTGAATCTTATTGGAAAACAATCATTAACGGCGATGTATATGTAACTCAAGGAGACGCTACGATAAGTTCAACCAGTTCTTTGGGCATTATTACGCGCGGACTTCGCAATGGAAAAGAGGTCGGCGTTACATTCGACGTTGCCGATGGGTCAACTTTAACGGTTTCAGCGCTTTTATCTTACTTAAATACTAACGTTCGTAATGCGAACGCTATTATTAAAGACGGCAAAGGAACAATGATTCTTTCTAATAACAAGAGCAACTTCACCGGCAACATCGTTGTTGATGAAGGCGTACTCAAAGCGACAAAAGGCTGGACTGGCGTAGGCGATGGAAAGAATACAACCGTGTTTGGCTATTATCAATCAAAAACCGTTACGGTTAATTCTGGCGCAGAATTGATTCTTGCCGCTCAGGACGTTGTTTCCAATTCCAATACAAGTTCGCCGATTCAGTTTATTGTTGACGGCGGCAAGATCAGCAACGAAGGCGCAGTGTATAACAACCTGAATAACACGGTGTTGAAAAACGGCGCAGAGCTTTACGCTTCAAACGGAAACGACAATTGGAAAGCGTATAAGCTTTCAACGAAAGTTTCCGCTCTACGCGACAAGCCCTCCGCTCAACCGGTAAAGATCACGGCATCAGACAATGGAAACGCGACGATCTCGTTTGGTCATACAACCAGTCTGTATGTCGAAGACGTTACCAGCGCTTCCGCAACGGAACTTGATACGAAGTCCGACTTGATTATTTCCGCTAAAGTTACCAATCCCCATAATGAAAACAACAGAACGTTCTATAAAGACGGCGTTGGTACGCTGGAATTCACCGCCGCCAACACGTTTAACGGCGCTGTGGGCATTAGAGAAGGCGTTTTGAGACTGTCTGGCGCAGGTACGCTTGGAACAAGCGCTGTTAATCTTGTAACAAACGGAACGAAGCATGGAACGCTGGAATTCAAGGATTCGACAGCGACTATTCCGTCTGCAATTTCCGGCGCGGGCGACATTCTCGTTTCCAGCGGAACGGCGAACCTAACCGGGGCTGTTGCTCAAACCGGCGGATCGACAACGCTGGCAGATGGAACGACTTTGAATCTCGGCAGCGATACCGCAGCCGTCAACCCGACGCTCAACAATCTCGCCGTTACTGACGAAGATTCTTCCGCAACGCTCACCGTTTACGGCGATTTGACGCTCAACAACGATCAGATGTCCAAGTTTATCGGGTCGATTACCGCTGACACAATTACAAAGACCGGCGACGAAACGCTGAAAATCTATACCGGCGCTTCTGGTCAGGTAGACGCTCAAAGTTTGATCGTCTCGTCCGGTCGTCTGGACTTGAAAGGTTATATGACTGGCGGCATTACAGTTGACGCCAACGCCGTCTTTTCCCCCGGCAACTCCATTGGCGAAGCGACTTACGGCGGGAATTATATTCTCAACGAAGGCGCAACCCTGTTGATGGGAATCGGCGGGCAAGG
>JAZRTH010000184.1:0-5348 GCA_045651945.1 Thermoguttaceae bacterium | reverse complement strand
ATTACACAAAGATCCACGGGTGCGTCCACGGGTTTGTCAGCGCTGTGCTGGCGGCGAGAATTGACCAGAACAAAGCCGCATACAAGCCGGCGGTAATCCATTTGTTTTCTTTGGCGCGTTCTGCAATGGGGATGAGCGACGTCAGCCAAAGCGGAATGAGCCAGAACGACCAGCGGAAGGCGCACGTTATCCCGCCGTAATTCCGGTCGACAAGCGGGCGCATGATGTAAAACCCTATTACGACTACGGTCATGGACAAAATGAATAATCCCAGCAAGCCGAGTTTCGGGTCGGACTTCCAGTTTAGCATCCAGACGACCGCCCCGGCAACGGAGAACGCCCAAAGCGGCGTCAGGGTGAAAATTCCATGATGCCCGATGAGGACGTTAAATGCGTAGACGATTCTGGACGGCTCGCCGCGGTCAACGCCGACGCGGTGTTTCCAGTAGCTGTCGCGCATCACGCCGTCGCCGCGGTCGTAGGTGTAGTCGTACCAGTTTTCTCCCGCCTTGCGGTGAGCGTACGGCGGGATTACTGAATTGTGAGCGGCGTAGTTCGCTCCGAAATATCCAGCTGCGACAATCAGACACCCCGGCAGGAACCCAATCAAGGCGCGTTTCCAGTCAACGAAAAAGCAGACCACAGCAAAAGTTGAAAACAATCCCGCCAGGAAATAAAACCACGTGAATCGTGGGGCGTTATTGATTTTGTATTCAAATACGATTTTGACAATTGCATATAGGGCAACCGAAACCACCGCGGCGGCGGGCAAATGGTTTTGCAGCGATACTGCGTAAGTTGTTAAATACGTCCCGAAACAGACGCTTCCAACGATAAACGCTCGGGCAAAGGGGTTGTCTGTGAGCTTTTCTACGGTCAGAATTGTCATGATAAACAGAACCAGCAGGCACGGGATATGGCTCAGCGCCGTAACCGTTCTGACGCATTCAAAGGGATATTGAGCGCACGTCATTCCCGTTGTATGAACGACCAGCCAGTAGATTCCCGCCTGCAGCGTCGGCAGAAGCGGTGGTTTGGAACTGTACAGATGACCGTCGTGCTTGACCATGTCGATGGTGTCCCAGCCACGCTGAGCGATAACCTTGTCGATGGCGTACGGCGCGCCGGGAACTCGCATATTCGGTTCGACCAGAGCGCGAATCATCGCCCAGCGGGAACGGTCGTTGGCAGACAGCGTCGGACGGCGCGTTTGCAGTTTGGGCATCGTCGCCTCAAGATACGCGATTCGCTTGGACTCAATTTCTGCGTTGGAAAGTCCCATCTCTTTCCAGATGGCGACTTTACGGTTCACTGCCTGCTGAAATCGGTATTGCTCCAAGTCGATAGCTCTAAAATCTTCAATTACGGCAATGCGACCCATTACCATCGCTATTGACGCGATTATAAATATATAGTATACGTGTCTAAGGGATAATTTTAACATGGCTGATGTTGATTAGTGGTTAGTGTTTAGTAGTAAGTGGTTAGTTGATAAAATTAAAACAAGGCGTTCGCTTTGCGTCCTTAGCGCTTAAAACCTCTCACTTAAAACTATCTATATCAGTCATTTTACGATAAAAATGGATTTCCTTCAACCCCAGCCCCTATTAAATCATAATTTTTTCGATATAATTTATATAGAGCGATTAGCGAAAGATTTATGTAAAGCGCTTTGCGTTTCTCGCAACTCGCAACTATCCACTTACCACTCCCGTATTAACTATTTTCCCATGGCATTTTTTTCCGACTTAAAGACAATATATCACATGCTTCGTTCCGGGGCGAAGGGGAATACCCACGCGGAACGACTGGACAATTTCTATTCCGGTCAGGCGAAAGGATACGACGATTTCCGTAAGCGGTTGCTTAAAGGCCGCGAAGAGCTCTGGGCGGCGTTGGCAAATCCCGAACTTGGCGGCGGCGTTCCGGAAGGCGGCGTTTGGGTCGATTTCGGCGGCGGAACAGGCGCAAACCTGGAACGCTTTGCGGAAGAAGACCGAAAAAAGCTCAAGAAAATCTACGTTGTCGACTTGGCGCAGTCGCTGCTTGAGGTTTGCAATCAACGCATTGCCGACAAGTTCACCGACGAAAACGGAAACACAAATTGCTGTACGGCGGAAGCGGACGCGACGCTTTGGACTCCAGACGAAGGGTACGCCGACGTCGTTACGTTTTCCTACTCGCTGACGATGATTCCCGACTGGTTTGCCGCTATGGACAACGCGCTGCGAATCCTCAAGCCGGGCGGAATTATCGGCGTGGTCGACTTCTACGTCAGCCGCAAATGGCCGGCAGAAGGGCTGAAGCGTCATTCCTGGTTTACCAGAAGCTACTGGCCCGTCCATTTTAATACGGACAACGTCTATCCCTCGCCGGATCACATCCCGTACCTGATGAGCCATTTTGAAACAGTCGACTTCCACGAATACTACGGCAAGATTCCCTATATCCCGATAATTCGCATGCCGTACTATACGTTTGTCGGACGGAAAAAGGACACGGGGAGCGCATCATGACGTCAATTCTGGTTTTGGGAACCAACAACCTCAAAAAGCGGGCGGAACTGGAAAAGCTGCTCGTCGGTACTGAGATTCAAATCAAGACGCTGCGAGATTTCGAGAATTCGATTGAGGTTGTCGAAGACGGGTTGACGTTTGCCGAAAACGCCGACAAAAAGGCGGCTGAGCAGGCGATTCAACTCAATCAGTGGGTTTTGGCAGAAGACAGCGGTTTGATTGTCGATTCCCTCAAAGACGAGCCGGGCGTGTATTCCGCTCGATACGCCGCGCTGAAAAAGATTCAGCTGGAAAACGGCTACGCGACTTTGGCGGACGCCGCCAGACTGCATCCGGACATTCATTCTTCCGACGACGACAACAACGCTATGCTGTTGAAAGTTCTCGAGGGGAAAACTGGCGACCAGCGCAGGGCGCATTACTGCTGTTATATGGCGCTGTCGAACCCGCAGGGAGAAATCGTCGCGAGAACCTTCGGCTTTTGCTATGGACGTATTCTGACCGAACCGCACGGAGAAAACGGGTTCGGATACGATCCCTATTTTGAGGTTGTCGAATTCCACAAGACGTTTGGATTATTAGCTCCGGAAGTCAAATCCTGTATCAGCCATCGCGCCCGGGCTTCCAGAGCGATGATTCCGTTGCTTAAGGCAGTAGGCAGTAGGCAGTAGGCAGTAGGGATTACGCGAAGCGCTAATTCCGAATTCCTAATTAAAAAGCTCCTCCCTCCTCCCTCCTAATTCCTAACTACCATACCGCGCGACTTTACCAAGTGCGCAAATAAAAAAAGAGGTTCCATTGGAACGGACGCCGTCTACTGCGGAGTCGAATCAGACCGTAGGGCAAAAACAGTCAGAAACAAAGTACGTTCTTGAAACCTCTCTTTTTTGATTCGTTTCGAACCATGAAAGTAAAAACTATCGACAGAGGGCAAAATGTGATAATTTCTGCCCTTTAATAAATGCAAAACCAATGCCAAAACTCGGAAAAATTTTTAGAAAAATTTTAAGTCCTTGTAAAACAACGATTTAAGAAATATAAAAATTTTTCAGGACAGAAAAATCGTCCTTTTTCGCCTTGCCCTATCCTGCGGATGCTGTATTATTTTTGCGCATGTATCAAAATAATACAACAGTACAATTTGAAATTAGCAATTTGCAATTATCAATTAGCAATTATCAATTAGCAATTGACGCGAAGCGTTTCAATGAAATCCACTTTTAAACCAATTAGATAATATGTCAACAGTAATAGTCAGCGTTAACCCGAAGGCGGGGCGGCGCAATAGTTCCAGCCGGGTTGAACTCTTCGTCCAGACGCTCCAGAAGGAGTTCGGGTTCGAGGTTGAGGTTAAAACCGACTTGGCGGAAGTCGCTCAGCGGGCGAACGAACTGTTTGAAGCCGGGACGCTGCACGCCCTTGTCGGCGTCGGCGGCGACGGCACTGCCGCAGAATTGACCAATCGAACCGTACCGGGCGTTCCGCTGTCGCTTTTGCCCAGCGGGACGGCGAATCTTTTGGCAAAACAGCTCAAATACAGTACAAATCCCGTTAAGATGGCGCGAATCGTCGGGACGGGAACGCCCAAACCGTTCGACGCCGCTACGGTCAACGGTCATCTGTTCCTGTCGATGGTCGGCTGCGGGTTCGACGCCGAGGTTGTCAATCAGGTTCATACCGCTAGAATGAACAACCCCAAGGGAGCGCATATCAATTACATGTCGTATATCAAGCCGATACTTAAGGCGATCGGCGGATATAAATTCCCGAAACTCAAGATCAGCATTCTCAATGAGTCGGGAGAAACGGAAAAAGAAGTCGTCGGCTGCTGGTCGTTTATTTGCAACATTCCGCGATACGGCTGGGGCGTCCCGCTGGCTCCCAAAGCCGTTCCCAACGATGGCGAGCTGGACTTGTGCGTTTTCCGCCCCGGCAATTTGTTTGCCGGATTGATTTTGGCGTCGTTTGCCCAGATGTTCGGCGCTCACCGGTTTCTCCCGGGTTGTACAATGTTGAGAGGAAAACGGTTCCGCGTTGAACCCGCCGACTCGACTTCCGAGTTGGTTGTCCCGTTCCAGTTCGACGGCGACCCCGGCGGAAACATCCCGGTTGACATTGAAGTCATGCCGGGAAGATTGACAATGATAACGAAATAAATTTTAGTTTATTATCTCGCTACTCGTCATTCGCATAAGCGACCGACGGGAGCGATTATTGGCAATCGCGCGGCAGCGCGGACTGGGAGCGGCGCCTCGCCGTCTCCCCTTCTCGCAACTCGTTACTCGCAACTCGCAACTAATATGATAAAGACTCAAATATCCAACCTACTCGTCGGAGACGGTCAGCCGCTGCTGGTGTTAGCGGGACCGTGCGTCATTGAATCGGAAGAACTTACCCGGTCGATCGCGTCGACGCTTAAAGAGATTTGCTCTCGCGTTGGGGCGTCGTTTGTGTTCAAGGCGTCTTTTGACAAGGCGAACCGAACGAGCGTCAATTCCTATCGCGGTTTGGGAATTGAGGAAGGGTTGAGAATACTGAAAAACATTCGCGACGACTTCCAGGTTCCCGTTGTTACCGACATCCACGAAGCGTATCAGGCGGAACTGGCGGCTCAAGCGGTCGACTTGATCCAGATACCTGCGTTTTTGTCACGCCAGACGAGTTTGCTTCAGGCGGCGGCGGAGACGGGACTGCCGGTCAACGTCAAAAAGGGACAGTTCATGGCTCCCGGCGACATGAAAAACGTGGTCGAAAAGCTCCGCGCCTTTGGCTGCAATAACATCCTGCTTTGCGAGCGCGGAACTTTTTTCGGGTACGGACGCCTTGTCAACG
>JAZRTH010000183.1:0-2998 GCA_045651945.1 Thermoguttaceae bacterium | reverse complement strand
GTTCTTTTTGAAATACAAGGCAAAAGCGAAATCGCTCGGAGCGAGCGTCAATACGCTCATGATGCGCGTCATGTATCTTACGCTCCGAAAATGGAACGAAATTCATCCCGTAGACAACATCCCGATTGAACGTCAAAAACGCTGGTTTCGAATGCTCGTTCCAATTAACATTCGCACGGATTTTCACCGTACGATGTCATGCGCTAATATTGTCGGATATATCTTCAACGACCAAAGACCAGTTAACAGCGATCGTTCAGAAGCGTTTCTTCAGTCAATTCAGAATAACATTGCAAAATGTAAAAAATATAATTCAGGATCCACATTTAACAAAGTTATTAAGATTCTTGGCAAGATTCCAGGGGCGATGTCTCTGATGACGTCAGATAAAAAATGTCACTGTTCGGTAATTCTTTCAACAGTTGGGAACATTTGCAAAAGCAGTCAGCAAGAAGATTATCGTAAAAACGACGACATCCGCATCGAACACGATCAGTACCCGCTCCAACTGTTTAGAATGCTCGGCGCTCCGCCAACCCGCCCGCATACGCCCATTTCTATCGGCGTCATGCAGCGTCAGGGCGAAGCGTTTATCTCCTGTCGATACGACCTCAACACGATTTCAGAAGAAACCATGCTGGAATTCTACAACATGTTTGTAGATGAAATGATGAAAAGCCTGGAGTAAAGGGGAGTAGGGAATAGGGAGCAGGGAATAGAATATTAATTCGCCGAAGGCGAAGCTCTATTCCCTATTTCATATTCCCCAATCCCTAATCACTTCACTTTTCTCAGAAATTCCAGCGGTTCTTCGCTGGTCGGGTCGGAAACGCGAATAACCATGTTTCCGCTGATTAATTCTTCAAAGATATTGCCCACAACCCGCTTTCGCCAGCCCTGCTCCAGCATCGGCAGGGAAATATGAAGTTCCGGGTTCATACGCCACAGAGCCCATTTCCGGACGTCGCACGGATTGCCAACCAGATTGCAAGCCAAATTGTTTTGTTTGCAAATCGTTCCCAGCGCGGAATAAAGAAGCTGCCCTAAAACCGTCATCTTGCACGAAGGGTCGTGTTCCATTAACGATGGCAATTCACGTTTGGGAAGACGCATAGCGTGACGAATTACATCGGAAATCGGCTCCAGAATTCCAGCGTAGTTGGACTGGGCGAAATCGCGAACGTCTTTAATGCGTTCCAAATCGTAAACCTGACGGCGCGCCAGTTCGATAATTAAATCGTCACGGAGAATTCGTTTGACCGGGCAATCCGCCAGCTGCGCCCGGCGTTCGCGCCAAAAATAAAGTTCACGAACGATTGCCAGGCTGCGCTGATCAAAGGTGGAATTTTGAACCAGCTTTTCCCATCGGTCTGGACCGAACTGCCACAACAGCTTTTCTTTCCAGTCGTTCATTTCCTCTTCAAACCAGGACCAGCGGTCCAGCTTTTCGATGCGTCCGCCGATAAACGTTCGCAGGGAATGAAGGTAACGCACGTCGTCCAAACCGTACTCAAGCTGAGAGCGCGTCAATGGACGGCGCGTCCAATCCGTTCGCGTTTCCGTATTGGGCAAGTCAACCTTGAGAACTTTATTAATCAGATTGGCGCACCCGGCAGGGAAATCGCAGCCAATAAATCCCGCCGCCAACTGCGTGTCAAACAGTTTGCGAGGCAAAGCTCCTGTCGCAAGAATGCAGAACTCCAAGTCCGCTCTGCCAGCGTGAACGATGGTTTCATGTTCCCCTTGAGTCAGAAGCTCCCAAAACGGGTCGATATTGTTAAACGCCAACGGGTCAAGAATGGCAGCTCCGGATTCGTACGCCAGCTGAACCAGACACAACTGAGGATGAAAATGGCGTTCTGAGACAAATTCTGTATCCAGAGCAATCCAGCGGCTTTCTTCCAGATCGGAAAGAAGCCGGAAAAAATCCGCTTGATTGTCAACGTAGTTTATCATACAGGAATTGACTCTGACGTCCAGCCAGGCGCCGGACGTCAGACGTTATCGACTACAGGAAGATGTACGTCATGGCAAGGAAAATCGGGACGAGGATACAGACGCTGTACGCCATGTATCCAAAGAAGCTGGGCATCGGAACGCCTGATTCTTCTGCAATCGCCTTGACCATAAAGTTCGGACCGTTGCCGATATAGGTCATAGCGCCCATAAACACGGCGCCCAAAGAGACTGCCGCCAGCAGCGACGCGATAATTCCGACTCCGCCGCCGGCTTCAGTTCCTTTAACGATTGTCGTATTAAGAGCGTCGAGTTCCTTTTCCAACTTGGCTTTTTCGTCTCCGTTTGCCGCGGCAATTTTGCCTGGAAGAGCGTGAGCTTCTTCTTTGCAGACCGCCTTGCCGGTGTTATAGAACACGACGTAGGTCGGGGCGTTGTCCAAAACGGAGGACAGCGAACCGGTCGCCCAGAAGAACTTGTGCGTGTCGGTCGCGGAGAATCCCATTTCACCGCCCTTAACGTTCAGGATTTGAAGCGGAACCTGCATGCAGATAAAGATCCCGAAGAACAACGCGGCAACTTCCAGAATGGCGCCGTAGTTGAACTCGTTTTCCATACGCACCCGTTTGCTTCCCAGCAACAGCGACAGCGCAACCAGCGCCAGCTGGCAGACTTCTCGCATGTATGCCGGCGGAACGAAGTTGGTTCCCGGAACCGCCTTGGACGGGTCTAACAGAGCAACGCAAAGGACGATGCCCAGCAGCAGCAAACCGTTCGGGAAAAGTCCGGAAATTCGCAGCGGAACGACTTCCACTTTATCCATGACAATGTCGAGACCGGTTTCCTTCGGATAGGCAATAAAGCTGTCCCAGAGGAAGTAGAGCGCCAGCAGCAGTCCGTTGACGAACAGCCATTCTTTCCACAGACCGAACGTCCACATAAACGGAACGCCGCGGAGGTATCCGAGGAACAGAGGCGGGTCGCCAATCGGCAGAAGGCATCCGCCGCAGTTGCACACGCAGAAAATAAAGAATATAACCGT
>JAZRTH010000182.1:0-3713 GCA_045651945.1 Thermoguttaceae bacterium | reverse complement strand
TAACGTCTTTCCGTCGTCTGAAACCGCGAATGAAGCCAAATAGTTTGCCGGATATACCGTCCAGACTGCCTCGCGGTCGCAGTTAAGTATGACAAGTTCCCCAGCTGGCGATATTGATGTTCCGGTAATTTTGGCATTGACGACGCCGGACAACGCCAGCGTCAGAACAACCGCCAATAGTGTTACGAATCTTTTCATCTTTACTCCTTCGTTCGCTGCCACAGGTCAATCAGAATCGGAATAACCGCCTGAAAAACGGCAACGATAAACTTGACGTCTACCGCCTTGCAGTTGTTTCCCGTTCCATTCTTCAGCTCTTCCTCTGTCGGTTTGTTCAGTTCTTCGACGAGTTCGATGTACTGATACGTAACCGGCAGAGCCATGCAGATTCCGTCTTTGTTGGGAATCAGATAGCGTTCGAGGAAGTTGTACAATCGGCTGAATCGTTCGTCGTTTTCGACGTAGTTTTCAAGGGCTTCGATAGCCCAATCGTCAACCAGAGTGTTCGTTTCCGACGCTCTCTCCTTGGCGGAATTCAGAATCAGGCGGAACAACTGACGCAGATTGTCGCGTGTGAATTTGGCAATCAGGTAGTTGTAAACGAGGCGTTGCAACCATTCTTTCAAGTTCATTTTGTGGTTCTCCTGTTTGTGCTGGATTATTGTTTATATCCGGACAAATCGAATTCCATCCGGATGTTGATTTGTGTTCCCGGCTTAATCGCCGTCGAGCATCGCGGCGGCGACAGGTTTGTGGCAATCATGTTGTACGATACGGCGAGATCCGTGTCAGATATTGTAATCAACGTTCCGATAGCGTTGGCGATGGTGTTGTATACCGTCTTGACACCAGCCAGGGAACCGAACACAACCGCGTTAATGGTTGACTGCTCTGTTCTCTTTCCAATCAGTCGGACGCTGACGCCATCGACGCCAAACCGGGTTATCGGTTCAGAACCGGCGACAACCGGATTGGCGTGCGTTCGGATTCGTGTTACGGTAGCTCCTGCGATGGTTGACATGGTTACTGCTGTGGGTTAAGTTGTCCGGTTTGCCCGGCTGTCGGTACGACTTGATTTTGTAAATTGGTCGCAGCCTTGTTGGCAGCGTCGGCAGCGTTATTTAGTGCTGCTGCTGCTCGTTCGGCTGCTGTTCCAACTAAAGCCAAATCCGCTGGGGTTGATGTACCTGTTCCTTGGTTTACATCTTGACTGGCTACTCTACTCTGTTCTTCTTTAATTCTTAATTTCGCTTCATAAACCGCTTCATCAAATAAAACTGAACTGGGTATAGATTGACCGTGACTTCTCAATCGAGTAGCAGTTTGGCTTGTTCCAATATCTTTATTCGTAATTTCTGGACTCGTCAACGCAAACTGATACGCTACATCCGCCCGTTGTTCGTCAGTTAAATATGGACTAAAATACAACTGTTCAGCCCGACCATGAAGCGTCCACGAATTAGGATTTGCCCAACTCCAAGCATTCCCAGCGCCTCTCCACCATCTATCACTGTATGTTGTTCCAGCAGACTCGTAATTCTTTTTGGCGGTCTCCCAATAAGTATTGAGCATTGCTTCCGGTTGTGCGACAATATCTTGTCTTGCTTGCGCCCCACGTAACGCCGCTTGAGCGCGCAATTCGTCGCTGTTGGCGAGAGTGTCTGACGCTTTCTGCCCGACGACGTCTGTTTGTCGAGCTGATTGCACTGCTGACAAGGATGTTTGATAACGTCCATCAATGATAGCTTCCATGACCGCAAGAGCGCCTTGACCACCACGAATATCTGGAAAATCTTGACGTAGACGAGTCTTGTCTTGTCCGTAATAATCACGTGCCCAAGACGCAAACTCTGTGAATGTCATTCGGAAATTGGGGTCTATTATTGGATTACCTTTTGAATCATATCCAGTAATATACCCTTCCATCGTTTCAGCATTCGGGTCTAACTCGTGCATTTTTGCTAATGCAACTTTAGGCATAACTCTTTTCCAAATGTCTTTGGTAAAATTCTTTTGCCATGTTCGTGCTTCGTCTGGATTGTGCGTAGATTGTGCAATCACGTCTGCCAGCGCGAATGACTCTTCAAGAGTTGTACCAATCTCTCTGTTCATGAGCATTGAGTCGGCAACACCCTGAATAACTTTGGACGTATCACTGACATTACCCTTTGATGCAGACATTGCCATCGACATCAGTTGCCGTAAGTTGACGTTTGGATTTAATGTCATTAACGGTCCAGAAGCTCTTATCAATCCGGCTAAATCCGAATCGTTCATTAACCCAGCTTGAAGAACCGGAATCATGTTTTCGACTTCGGAAATCGGCATATTAGCCGACAACATGGCATAGGCAATATTAACGGCTTGGGCGCGATCTGCGACAGCGCCTGATGTTGCTAAACGTTCAACGACTCGTCGATATTCGCCTAACTGTTCGGCGTTTTCTGCTTTTTGACCGAGCTGTCCGGAAACGCGAGCATAATTTTGCATGGATGATGTCGCGGCTTCGATGATTTTGTTATGCTCCTGAAATGCGGCGTTGACCGCTGATATTATAGTTTGAATAGACGCATAGCCTGTAATAACGCTTGTAATCGAACCGGCAAAACTCGTATAGAGTTTTGTTGCGGCATTGGCTGACGCACCAGCCGATTTTTGAGCTTTGACTGTTTTTGTTGCCGCCTGCGAAATGACATCTGCCGATTTTGTCGCTGCCGTTGCGGCTTTTTGTGACGCTTCTACAACTTTTCCAGACGAGTCAACAGATTCTTTTCCGACGGCTTTTAACCCGTTCGCAGTATTCGACAGATTGACTTGCTCCATCTTTTGGAGCGCCGAGAAAAGCGAATTGGCAAATGTCCCCGCCTCTTTAACAAGCCGCTCTACTCTCGACATTTCAGTGGATAATTGAGCCTTTGACATGGACTGATCCAGCCCTGCCATCTTGCTCTGTATTCGGTCAATGTATCCGAGGAGTTCGGATACACCCGAAACCTGAAATGTTAAACTTGTGGTTCCCATTTATCTACGTAAAGGATGTCCATTATAGTTGGTTTGTAGTTGGGGAGTCGTCCGTCGCGCCAGCGTCGATGGATGTCTGTCCTGACGCTTTTTTTTTAGCCCACAGTTGCAAGTAGGAATTGGCATCGATAAACACCTTGACGATGTCCTTAAACGATTCATCGCGCCATCGGAACAGGTTTAGTAGCACAATCTCTGCTGGCGAAACCCGATAATTGGCAGCGATAATGTCAAACGGGTCGTGGTCGTCAATGTCGAAATGAAACCTTTGAGTCGGCGAATTGTCATTGACAAATTTGTCGAACCCGGCGATAAACGACTGGGCGAGGCGTTCAGCCATTTGATTGAGCTTGTCTTGAGTCGGCGAGAAAGCTCCGGGAATGACATTGCCAAAATCGTCAACATCTATGTTAGGCGTCAGATTTCCAGTGGTATCATTATCACATTCAAATCGTGCGATTGGTATTAACCAACGGTCTCCATCGCCTAACGGTACGTACTGTCCGGCAATTGCGTCCGACTTAATCAGTTTTTCCGCCTTGGGCGGGTCGTTCGTCCATACGCCAACGTAAGCGTCAGTATTCGGGATCCGCTTCCAGCGTTGTTTGGTTGCGTCATATTGCAGACTCTTCGTCGTTGCGTTCTGCTGATAAATGACGCCGGACTTGCCGTCCGGTCCGTCAAGCGTTACG
>JAZRTH010000181.1:0-1566 GCA_045651945.1 Thermoguttaceae bacterium | reverse complement strand
ACGAGGCGCGAAAGCTCAACGACGGCAAGCTGGGCGTTTTCTGGCATACTCAAGGTTCCGGCAAGAGCTATTCGATGGCGTTTCTGGCGCAGAAGATTCGCCGCAAATTCGCCGGGTCGCCCACCATCGTGATCTTGACCGACCGCGACGAACTCAACACGCAAATCAGCGACACCTTTGAGAACTGCGGTCTGCTGGGGAAAACGAAGGCGTCGCAGTTTATCGCCGTCAGCGGCGACGACCTTGTTACAAAGCTCAAAGGAAATCCGAGCTTTATTTTCACGCTGATACAGAAATTCAACAAGCCGGACGAAGCCCCGATTTACCCGGATCACGATATTGTCGTTATGTCGGACGAGGCGCACCGCAGCCAATACGGAATCTTTGCCGAGAACATGGTCAAGCTGCTCCCGACCGCCGCCCGAATCGGATTCACCGGCACTCCGCTCTTATCCAGCGACAATATCACCGCCCGCACCTTCGGAGGGTACATTTCTGTTTACGACTTCAAACGCGCTGTCGAGGACGGCGCTACGGTTCCGCTGTACTATGAGAATCGCGGCGAAAAGATACATCTCCATAATCCGGAAATCACAGCTCGCATTCTCGACGCCATCGACAATGCCGATATCAACGTCGATCAGCAGGAAAAGCTGGAAGCGGAATTCGCCAGGGAAATCCACCTTTTGACGGCTGAACCGCGCTTGAGGTCTATTGCCAAGGACTTTGTCGGGCATTATTCCGACCTGTGGACCAGCGGCAAGGCGATGTTCGTATGCCTCAACAAGGTTACTTGCGTCCGTATGTATAATTTCGTTCAGGAATACTGGAAAGAAGAAATCGAAGCCCTGAAAGCCAGAATCCGAACGGCGACGCAGCAGGAGGCTCAGGAACTTGGGCGCGAGTTGGCGTGGATGCAGGAAACCGAAATGGCGGTTGTCGTCAGTCAGGAACAAAACGAGATTAAAACCTTCCAAAAATGGGGGCTGGATATCAATTATCACCGGTTGAAGATGAATAATCGCGAGTTGGACAAGGATTTCAAGGATTCGTCCCATCCTCTCCGCATCGTGTTCGTCTGCGCCATGTGGCTGACCGGTTTTGACGTGAAGTGTCTCTCCTGTCTCTATCTGGACAAGCCTCTCAAAGCGCATACGCTCATGCAAGCCATCGCCCGAGCCAACCGCGTCAACGAGGGCAAGAGCAACGGTCTGATTATCGATTACATCGGCATCGTCAAAGCGCTCCGCAAGGCTCTGGCGGATTACACCGCCAACGTCGGCGAACAGGGCGGCTCTGACCCGACCGTCGATAAGGACGTACTGATCGCCCGCGTTCTCGAGATCGTCGAAAAAGCAAAGTCGTTCCTCCGGGATCGCGATTTTGAGCTTGCGGATTTGATAGCCGCCGTCGATTTCACAAAACTGTCGCTGCTCCAGAGCGCCGCCAACGCCGTCTGCGGAACTCTTGAGGAGAAAAAGTCGTTCTCGACATACGCCTCAGAATTGAAGCGTATGATGAAATACACGGATCGCGACGACGTCGCCGATTCCACCCGAAAAGAGT
>JAZRTH010000180.1:0-10941 GCA_045651945.1 Thermoguttaceae bacterium | reverse complement strand
CCCTTGGGCAGTTTGGCGCGGACTTCAATTCTGCCGTACGTCCAGCTGTGACGTCCAAACGTTGTAATGCTGCCTGACGTGTACTGCGCCTTTTTGCCGTTTTCTTCAAAGTCCTCTTTGAACGCTTCGATTGTCAGTTTGCCGTCTTTCTGATAGACGTTCTTTAACCGGTTTTTTGTATAGAACTGTTTTTCGCCGTTGCGAATGAATCCGTATTCGTACGTCCAGTCAGCGGGATTTGGCAAGCCGGTTCCGTTGAACTCGTCATGCCAGACCAGTTTGAGCGTCTGACCGTCAGACGATTTCACTGTTTGCGGGACGGATTCAGCCTTGACGGAACTGACAAGCAATACTGCTGCGCCAATCATAAGCGCGAACATTCGGATAAAATGTGAGTGTTTCATGGTTAGTGGTAAGTGGTTAGTGATTAGTGGAGGCAGTAGGCAGTAGTGTTTCTGGGGAGCGGACATTGTCCGCGAAAATCAAAGGCTGTTTGTTTTTTGGCGGGTAATACCCGCCCCCCGTAAACTCTTGCCTATTCCCTATTCATCAAACGGGTCGTCTTCGCCCTCCGCCTCCTTTTCTTTCTCAAGTTGTTCCTTTTCTTTTTCCTGCTTGGCTTTCTCTTCTTTCAGCTTCGCTTTCTCCTCCTCCGTCAAAAGCTGCATTTCCATCGGAGCGTCTGAGGAAATGGGCGAGTCTGTATAAGACAAAGTCAGGGATTCTTTATTGCTGATGACCACTTCTACAGTCTTTTTATCCGGGTCGCAGACAATATTGAAAGCCCCAATGGGATTCTTGCCCTGATACTTCCAAACCCGGCCTGTAGCCTTATCTACAAAGAGAAATTCATAATTAGAATTAAGAGAATTATTTTTATCTCGATATTGCCGATTGCAGCCCATCACGAGCAGCGGCGCTGCAGACGGAAGATCGAAATAAAAATATTGATCGTTGACCAACAGGGGTTCGTTCCAAAGCGGTTTTCCATCTCGGTCAAATTTGTAGATTTTTGCCTTGGGCAAGTGTATTGCCCTGGTTGGAGAGAACTGTTTGCAGCCCATGCGTTGTTTTCTGGTATATCCAAACCCGGATCGAACGATTAGATAAAAAGAGCCGTCCGGCGAGCCGTCTGTATATACGTCTATTCCATCAAAGTATTTTTTTGCATCCCTTTCAGAATAGTTTTCGGGAAGAAGGTCTTCCGTTTTTCCTTCTCGACTCTGAAGGCGAATTCGCTCCTCTCGTTTTTTGGGATCGTCCTTTTCTTCTTCTGCATTTTTTTTGTTTTCATCTTCAATGCGCTTTTGAAGCTCTTTGACATTTTCAACGATTTTATCCCGCTCTTCCTGGGTCATGACTTCAAAGACGTCGTCAATTATTATCCGTCCGGTATCGCAGTCAATTATCTGAACGCGTCCGTTGCTAACGTTGAAACGATACAGAACGTTCAACGATTTCAGATAAGTCGAAGAGGATGGGAAGTCTGATGAAGTAATAAAATCGGAATTGTTTTCCCACAGTATTTTTTGGTCCCGGATAGAGCAAAGCGCAGTCTTGCTGCTTTGCTTTTGCGTTGAAGAGTCATTTGACTGTTCGATACAAATAACGCCCTTCGGCGTTACCTGCGATCGGGAATACGGAAAACGAATGTTTGAATCGTGCATTCCCGTGTAAATGGAATACCGATCTCCGCGGACTTCCTGAATCTCGCCGAAAACGTTTCCTTCTCTTTCAAGCAGTTTATTGTTTTTGGCAGTATATATGAAATCGTTGTCAACAAACGCGACAGATTCGTTACTTTGGAGCTTGCGCTTCCATCTCATTCTTCCCGTCGCGGCGTCCAAAGCGCTGAAAGAACCGTCTTCCAGCTGAGTAAAAACAATATTGCCGTAAACGCCGATGAATCTATTGACTTCAGAGTATTTGGGGTCAGGTTGATTTGCTTTTCGAATTAGCACATACGGATCCAGGTCTTCATCTCCCAGTTTTTCCTGTTCAAAATCCTTTGACCATAAAAGCTTGGGGCGAACAAGGAAATTAATCGCCGACATTTGACCGAGTTTATCCGAAACAAAAAACAGATGTTCTGCTGAATACCATGGGGCTTCCGAATTCAAATCTGTTCTTTGATAAGAAATTCTGTTTGACTGAAAAATCGGGTCTAGAGACAACGATAATATATTCCGTCCAAATCTGTCATACATAATCAGATTCTGACGAGTGTTAGAGCCTCTGCGGACTGTCGATCCGTCCAGAAAAACGTTTTCATTGAAAAACAGTTTTTTATTATCTGTGCCGGTTTGAATTATCGATTGACGAGTCTCCTTATTTAAAGCAACGCCAATTACATTCTGCGGCCATTCTACTATAAAAGAATACTCTTTATAGACCGGAGAAGATTCCCCAAGCGATTTCACATACTCATCCGCCGTCTTGCCGTTACAGCAAGCAATATTGGGATACAAACGATTTATCTCCTTAAACAGTTTTGCCGAATCCTCAGGAGCGCATTTTTGGATCAGCATCGCCTGTTGAGCTAACAGCTCAGCTGTCTGTTCCGTGGTTGCGTCAGACTCCAATCTCTGCTGACGCAAAACCAGTTCCGCCTGAGGAAAAGAATTGGAAGCAACATACGTCTGATATAGTTCTTTTTGCAGCTCTGACGCCACAGGCAGAACGCGGAAAAAGTCCAACTGACGCGTCAGCCAATCTGCCGTGCGTTCTTCCTTTGGCGCGTCCAGACGCTTTGCAGCCCATTGTTCAATAAAACGCTTTTGTTCCTCGGAAGCAGACTTGTACATCTTTTCTATAACCAAACCAATCCAGACTCCGCGATCTAAAGAATGGTTTTCGTTAACCTGATCAACAAGCTGCAGCTTAATTTTTGACTTGACCGCATCGTCCATGATCGGTTCCAGCATGCCAAGGCATTCTGGTATATTATTGATCAAAAGAAGAAAGTCAATTTTAAGCTGAGCGTTAATCATTCGCCCCTGTTCGCTGTCCAATTCCGACTCAAATAATTTCAACAGAGATTCGTATCGGCGATAATCTTTTTTCAAGGCGTAAACCAATAACGTTTTCAATAACGGAAAACAACTCTTTGGCGCAATATCTGACGCCAATCGAAACTTTGCCGCAGCTGTTTCAATATCATCTTTTTCCCACGCCATGTATCCAGCCGCCAAAAGCGTTCTGAGAGTGTCGTCGCCATTATTTTGAAGCTGATTCTCCACAAACTGCTTAATGTCATAGCAATCCAGACGATCGAAATTCTGAGAAAAGACTTTGTCGGAAAGAAGACAAACCGTTCCAAAGGGGAGAGGATCGCAATTCGTCGAAAAGTCCGTGTCAAAAAATCTTTTTATTGTTCCAAAAGTTCTGTCAGGAGCTTTGAGCGTTTTAACAAATTCGCGCTTTGAAAGGTTAAATTCCACCAACGTTTTATTGCTAAGCGGAATATACAGCGAATCGTCATACTCAAACGCGCGCCCAATTAAAAATGCAGAATCGGGAAATGGAATATTTGTAATTGCATCGTTAAACTTTCCTTCCAGTTGCGCAAGTTGAGTGTTCAGCTTTGAAATTTCCTCTGATATCTTTTTCTGCTCCTCATCAGAAAGTTTGGGATTATCCCGCTCTTTTACCTCCTTTTTTTCACGTATTTGAGCTTGGACCAGGTCGTATTCCTGTTTGTTTTGACAATACTTTTCAATATCGTAAATACGAATCCCCGATGGAATCATAATAACAAACTCTTTTTGATTAACGCACAGAGGAATATAACTGCTTTGCGATTTACATGCAGAAAGACGTTCGTCTGGCTTCCCGTCTGACAAATCGATGACAAAAGTCTCTTGCGATCGAACCGGAGTGTAGAATAATTTGTTATCCAGAATGCAGAGTTGAGAACCTTTTTGAACGGAATTGTTATTATAGGCGTTATTCATATTTAGAAGTTCGTATCTTAAATCGGAACTGCTAATAATAAAAAACCCGGAACGACGAATCGGCTGATTCTGAGCGTTGAACCCCCACAACAAACGACGCTGACGCAAATCAATGCATACCAGCGAGGCGCCTGGAACGGGACAAATTATAATGCCATTTTTATATATCGGCGTCAGATTATACATGCGATCCGTCAAGGAAGAATTTTGAAAATCGCCCAAGGGTTGAGACCAAAGAACTTTCCCCGTGGCGCTATCCAGTTCATATAAATAAACAAGTTCCGGTTCCATTGATTCTTTTGAAAAGGCTTGACCTATAATATACAACTTGCCGTCCAAAAGAAGAGGAGCGCCCATAAACGAGGTTAAATCCAACGAGCTGTCAGCCCCGGAGCCGTAAGAGACCGTTGCAGATCCAACGTGCCATTTCAGTTTTCCGGTATTAACGTCGTAAGCCGCTAAACGATTGGAAGTGAAAGAACTTAAAGACGAACGAGACACGGTTATGCCTGTCGAAGTACGCGTCGTTAAAATGCCCTGCAAAATTCGATCTTTCCATATGTCTTCAATTGCGTAAACAAACTTGTCATCAGCGCGCAGAGCTCCGTATGTAAAATCGTATTTTGAACGAAGAGCAATCGTGTAATACAGAAACTGGGACATGGCTTTTCTTTCAAACTCGCCAAAATGATCCCATTGCTTCTGAATGACAGATGAAAAATCAGCGGACGAATCCCAAAGACGTTTGCCTGTCTGGAGGTCAACAGCCGTCAGACCAAACAACGTTCTTAAGAAAACCCGCTGTCCGCTGATAACGGGTTCAAAAGAACACATCAATGTATTATAGGAGTTTGAATTTGAAGACATTGATCTCATTTCGTTGTTAATAACCGTTTGAATCAATGTCTCCAATGTAGGATTCGTATACGTTGGAACCGTCCAGCGAGGCAGAGTTAACGGTTCAGCAGACAGATAAGGAATATCTATTTTTTTCGTCTTTTCAGTAAACTCCGAAAGATACTTTTCCAGCTGGCTGAGGTTGTCGAATCCTGTAATCTGTTTATTTTCTACGGTCCAGTCTACCCGCGCCAAACGTTGACGAAGCTGTGTAACCAGTTCTCGCCGTTCAACGTCTTGACCGGAAAGAATCAGACTGTTAAGCCATAAAACGGAAAACGCCGGTTCAAATTTCTGCCGAACGCCTGGCGTCACAGCGAGGGAATCGAAAAGCGATAACGCTGACGCCGCCTGACCTTCGTTAAGAAGGATAAGCCCGGATAAAAAAGACGCCTTATACCCAGCTTCCGTATGGAAATAATCGCGGCTTACCGACAGAAGACGATCCAGACTTCCCGACTGAATTGCCGCATCGAGAGCGTTTTTCGCTTCCGTTCCAACAATTAGCTCTGACGCCTGGCGAGCTTCCTCAGGCGCTTGCGCCAAAATGTTTTGAATGTACGTCTTGAGAGAAACCATACTTGTCGGACCAGCAGGCGGCGTATTCCCCGTTGGAGGATTACTGGACTGGGGAGCGCCTGACGATTCCTCCGTTGTTTCTTCTGCAAAGGATTTATCACTGTTTACTCTGACAAACGAATCCTCTTCCGTTCTAAGGATATTCCAAAGAATCTGAACGCTCTCTAAATAGCGTTTTTCCTCCATAAGAGCCAGCGCTGTTTTAAGACGTTGAATCGTCTCTCGCTTAGCTTGAATCAGGTTGTTGTCAGGACCGCCGCCGTTCTGTACAACGCCATTATTGTTAACAATCTGAAGTCTGCCGCCGTTATTGATAATAATCTGCGCCTGAGCCGCTGCATAAACAACCGCATTGAGCAGAACAAACAAAAAAACAATTCGGGTAATATTTTTCATGGGGTTCAACACAATGATTTTGGGTAAATCCGGGAAATCTCTTACTGTCTTACGGACAATAACACATTAATATAAATATCCCTTCGGGTTTTATTTTAATACAAATAAAAATCATTGTCAAGCAGGCGCCGGAAATTATCCGAAAAAAAGAGCGCTCTCAAGTTTTCTTGCAAAGATAACTAAAGTTGGAATATTGAATCGCGTTTCATCCATCGGCGCCTGAGCGCTCAGCAGATTGTAAAGTCCGAGTCTTCCTTTCGAACAGATTTCGTGAATACAGGAAAAAATGTCGTGTATGTCACTTCATAGGGTGCACGCAAAATTTTCTTGCGAAGATAGATAAGCTGAGAAGCAGGAACGCGTCCCGGAGGAGGCTGTTCTTGCACAGCCTCCTCCGGGACTATGCAGCGGACTGCGTCCGCTGCCGCTATCGCGACGTATTATATCAGACGTTTTTGCAGAGTCAAAACTCTATTGAGCGCCGGAAAAATTTGCGCGCGCCCATATTTTTCTTTTTTCTTTCCTCCCCTCTTGCAATCGAGTTGAGTTTCTTGTAAAATCAGTTAACAAATTGAGTAAATTGAACAGTTTTCTGTCTTAATTCTCTAAAAAGGAAATAATTATGAGATACGAGAAAAAATCATCCGGCTTTACGCTGGTTGAACTGTTGGTTGTCATTGCGATTATGGGTACATTGATTGCTCTTTTGCTTCCTGCGGTCAACGCAGCGCGCGAGGCGGCAAGAAAATCCTCTTGCGCCAACAATATCAAGCAGATGTCTTTGGCTTGCTTAAGTTACGAAACCACGTATAACATTCTTCCGCCGGCGGCAGATTTCGCCAATAGACAATACAACGTATTGCAAGAGAAGAATCTTCGCGCCAACTGGATTATTCTTGTTTTGCCGTATATGGATCAACAAGCGTTGTTTAACGAAATCAACGGCATGCTCAAACAAAGCGGAATTAACGTCGAATCTGTAGCTACGTCTAAATACGATTCAAACGTTACAATGAAAAGCTGCCGAGAGACCGAGATATCTTCGTTCATGTGCCCGTCAGATGGAAACAACAGAATCAAATTCGAGTCCAAAAGATCGGATTTTACCGGCGCGCGATGCAATTACGGCGCCAATATGGGACTGGATTATTCATATAAGCTTTATAGCGAGTGGAGCGACAATTTAGTTCATGGCGTCATGGGACCGGGAAAAACAATGAAAACAGAAGAAATAACGGACGGCGCCAGCAATACGATTTTACTGACAGAGCTCAGAGCTGGCGTCGTTTCATGCGACTGCCGCGGTACGTGGTCTTTAGGCGGCGCCGGTCCAAGCGCTGTTGCCGCATGCGGATACTATGGCGACTGTAAAGGTCCGAATACAAAGCATGACGCTTCAGACGACATTTATGGTTGTAACAAAGTTGAAGAGCTAATTGAACAAGACCAGCTGCGGCTTCTTGGCATGGAGTGCAGTAACATTGCCGATAACAGCAGCAATCCCCACAACAGTCAGGCAACTTCCCGATCTTCACATCCCGGCGGAGTTCAATCGGCGTTCTGCGACGGCTCTGTTCATTGGATTACGGACGGAATCTCAGTTGGAACCAGTAAAGACAATCTGGGCGTTTGGGATAAACTGTTGCTGCCCTGTGACGGTTTTTCGCTTTCCACTGCCGATTTCTAATTTATGAAAGGATTACAAGGGGACGGTCATCACTTGCATAAACTTCCTGCTGAAATCCTATGACGGATCTGATAATTTTGGAGTGCGACGGCTTGCCGTCGCTTTTTCATGAAAAACGGTGAGAATTTCCACAAACGCATTTCGGCGCCAATAACGCAAGAACAATCAATTATTCAAACGTTATTGGCGCCGAATTTTTATTTTCGTAGTTTGCAATAGATTTGGTAATGAAAATTTAAACGGACGTGAAGCGTTCACCCTAACCCCGAAGGGGTTACATTTCTATAACCGGCGGGCGGCGAGGCGCCGCTCCCGATCTGCGCTCCCGCGCGAGACGTATTGTATTTGCTCCCGTTGGTCGCTTGAATAGTCCCGGCAAGGACGGACTTGATTTCGGGGAGCGGGGTAGACTTCGCAGCCCGTAGACTAAAGTCGACGGTTATAGAAATGGCGTCCATTCTGGACGCGATGAACGTTCCAGCTTTTCACGTTAAAAACGCCCCGCACAACATCCTCCGCTCCTCCGCGTCTCCGCGTGAGGTTTTACCGGGCGGCTCTACTCGCCTCTTCTCGCCAAAATCTTTGAATAGTCGAACCAAAATACTAATACAAGCCTTTTCTGTGCGTCATAATATATGCAATCTGGAAAACTGAAAGAGTTGGTTTGCCAGTAAAGAAGCGTAATTGTTATTAGACTTCCCTATAGGACTAAACATTCACTAAAAGCCCCGCTATGAAAAGCCTTGCGTATATTTTGAGCGTCTGCCTTATTCTATCAGGCGTTTTTTCTGGCGTCTGTTATGGCTCGCAAAGCGATGGAGCGGCGATTTTCAATGCGGCTATGGAAGGCGATCTCAACCGCATTAAAGAGTTGGCTGCTCAGGGCGAGGACGTCAACGTAAAAGACAACGACGGGGCAACGGCCTTGCACTATGCCGCCATTACAGGTCAACTGAACGTGGTTTCGTTTCTGGTTGAACGCGGCGCGGACGTCAACGCAAAAGACAAAAAAAATGGGAAAAGCGTCTTGCATGAAGCCGTCTTTAGCGGCAATCTGGAACTGGTGAAATGGCTCGTTCAAAACGGCGCGGACGTCAACGCAAAAACCAATAATGAGGTGTCGGTTTTGCATTTCGCCGTTGAACTCAATAAATGGGACATAGTTCAATGGCTGGTTGAACAGGGCGCGGACGTCAACGCAAAAGACAGTGACGGAAACTCGGTTTTCATTTGCATTGCCCAAAAATGTAACTGGGATTTGGTAAAATGGCTTATCGATAAAGAGGCAGACATCAACGCAAAAGATAGATTTGAGATGACAGCCTTGCATTATGCCACCTTGGACGGTAATCTGGAAACTGTAAAATGGCTCGTTGATAAAGGGTTGGACGTCAACGCAAAAAACGGTTATAAGATGTCAGTCTTGCAATATGCCATCGAAGGCGAAAACATGGACGTCATTCAATATCTAATTGAGCATGGAGCGGACTGCGCTTTTGACAAGGATTATTGGAATTCAGCGCTTCTCTTTGCCGCTCGACACGAGAATCTGGAACTGGTTCAATGGCTGGTCGAACAAGGCGCAGACGTCAATGCAAAAAACGATTTTGAGGAGTCCGTTCTGCATGAATCAGCCCAATGGGCGCAGCGTCTGGAAGTGGTTCAATGGCTTGTTGAACATGGCGCAGACGTCAACGCAAAAGACAAATACAATCGTACAGCCTTGCATTGGGCTGTAACACGGGACAATCTGGAACTGGTTCAGTATCTGGTCGAACAGGGCGCAGACGTCAACGCAAAAGACCGCGACGGGGCAACTGTCTTGCATTGGGCTGCCCGGGACGGTAATCTGGAAACTTTTAAATGGCTCGTTGATAAAGGATTGGACATAAACGCAAAAGACAATAACGGAAAATCCGTCCTGGATTATGCTAAAAAAAACTACTATAGAGATATTGAAAAATGGTTAAGTAATCCGATTGAGGAAAAACACGAATCGAATTCCGTTCCGTATCTACCCGTATGTATTTTGGCGGCATGCGCGCTGGTCGTTTTTCTTCTGTTTCGACGCTTTAAGTCTCATAAATAATATTTCTCATCTTTCTGAATGCGGCAAATCCACCGCCCCGCTGGCGGCGAGGCGCCAAAGTAATTTTCACCACAAAAAACACAAAGATCGCAAAGAAATGGAAAACGGACGCGAAGCGTTCACCCTAACCCCGAAGGGGTTACATTTCTATAACCGGCGGGCGGCGAGGCGCCGCTCCCGATCCGCGCCGACAAGGTCGGTTCCTGATTGGACGTGGGTAGCGCCATATCAGCTTTTTGGGAAGCAAAGCCTTGTCCTTCTGCCCGTGCGGCTTCGCACCCGCGCGAGACGTATTGTATTCGCTCCCGTTGGTCGCTTGAATAGTCCCGGCAAGGACGGACTTGATTTCGGGGAGCGGGATAGGCTTCGCTGCCCGTAGACTAAAGTCGACGGTTATAGAAATGGCGTCCATTCTGGACGCGATGAACGTTCCAGCTTTTCACGTTAAATCGCCCCGCTAACCCCCTCCGCCGCAGCCGAAAACCTTTCTGGGTCGCGGATAAAATCCGCCATACACAACTTAAACATTCTCTATCTTCGCTATCATCTCAAAGTTTTCACTTTTTTTCAAAAATTTTCCCTTTTAGCGCTCCTCAATTGCAGATTTGAGTGTATAATAACAATAATGTATATAAGCGATATTATATTTTGCCTCGGGACGTACCGCCGCAAAAGTCGTTTCAATAACCGTTTACCAGTTTTACCCACTAGAGAAGGAGTAAAATAATGGCGAATTCTAAAGACTGCTCATTCCTCCCCCCCCCCGCATTTTAACACGCGGGCGTTTTCTTGTTCTTATTTTAGGGCTTCTTGCTCTGACTGCCAACTCTATGGCAGACGTGTCGTTTGACGGTACAACGTTTACTGGCTATGGAACCTATGATCAATCTGTCAATACAACTTCCAATCTGACAGCTACCCCAACGCTTCATCAGGAAACCGTTCCTGAAACAGGAGAGACAGTTACAATTCCAATTACATTTTCTGAAAATGTTTCTACCACAGGTACTTTTACGTTGAACTGTTATAACGTAGAATTTGCTGCAGGTACAACCAATTCGTTTGGCTCTTTCGCAACCAAAAACACAGCAGACAACGGATCAACAGCAATTATTAATGGCAGCGTCCAGGCGGGAAGTCTCGCCCATTGCAACAGTAAAACGTCTTACATAATAATCAACGAAGGCGCATCGTTTACGGTTACGGGTAATTTTTGGTTAGCTGAAGCAGACGGCGCTCAAGGCATTGTTACTCAGAATGGTGGAACGGTGTCTATAACAACTTCTGGAGACTCTGCAATTCGAATTGGACATTGGTTTAATAAAGACTACCCCTCTGCA
>JAZRTH010000179.1:0-4650 GCA_045651945.1 Thermoguttaceae bacterium | reverse complement strand
CGACAATGGCTCCGCCAAAGAGCCCCAGAAGAACTCCGCCGACAACTTTTTCTCCCGGATCGCCTTTCATCTTGGAGGCTTCTTCCATTCCCTTTGCAAACGCCTCGCCAGGATCGTATTTTGAGCAGACGTTAAAAAAGTCAAGACCGACCTGACTTCTTCCTCGTGACAAATACACGGGAAAAGGCCGCGTATACTGAATGCCATTAACCGTTATGGTGGCGGTAATGATATAATTCCCGGCGCTTACCGGATTGTTTGCATTAACAATTATTCTGGTGTTGTGTATAGACCCGTTAGCTCCCCCGCTGTGATCGCAGCCTGTTACCCATGATGTTGCAGAAAGTTCAGGCATTGGCTCTGGTTTGGGTTTTGGAATGTATACCGGGGCGGGAGCCGGTTTGGGGGCTGGAGTATATACCGGCGCGGGAGCCGGTTTGGGACTCGGTTTGGGAGCGTCGTCGGATGCAATTTTAGTCGTACGGACAGTTGACGACTTGCGAATCGGCGCAGTAACTGTTACGTCAGCAGGAGATGAAGAGGGCGAACCTTTTGAAATTACGCCTGGTTTGTCTGCCATATCGCCTGGTTTAGGTGACGACGAACGATGATTTGAAAGGGTTAATACCGCCAATATGCTGCCAAAAATAACAATGCAAAATGCGATGACGCCCAAAATTATTTGCAATATATTGGTGGTAGAGAAACTGCTTTCTCGTCTTGCAATTGGCGCGGCGGCAGTTATTCCCTGGCGTTGTACGGTTGCCGATGCGTTGACGGGGGAAGCTTGAGCAGTCAGCAGGTTTCTGCAATAACGACATTTAATTGCGTCGGCAAGAATGGTATTGCCGCAATATGGACATGTTTTGGTCGATAAATTGGGCGGAACTTGACCGTGCTGAGCAAACGCTTGTTCTCGATTTTGATTTTCCGCGACTCTTTCCGCAGGGTTGTTTTTTGATATTTCTACAACTTGTCCAGCCAGCCATTTGCATACATTTTCCAGCCCAAAGGAGGAGAAATTTTGTTTTGGCACGCGAACCAGTTTTCCGCTCTCCTTTTTAACAATCATTGTGTCATTGACTGCAGCAACGCTGATTAATGAAGTACATGAATTTGCAATATAAGCGTTGTAAATATATGGAAGATAAACCTTACAGAAGTTTTCCAACCCTCCGGCTATGTCAATATACGATTTATACTGATCCATTTGAGTAAAGAGAATTGCGGCGTGTTTGTTAGATTTTTGCAGCATATCCAATGCCGCTTTAATTGTTGCCTGATTTTCTATGCGGCGCATTTGAGGAACGGACTGACCAAGAAAATCTATGATATTCAGAGCAATTAGAAGAATATCCGCCTCCATGCAATAGTTTGCAAGTGGACGAAGATAATCAGGTATGTCTTCCAGCGAATTGTAAGCAAAGAGCTTTCGCATATCCTGTCCGGCGGCGTCAAGTAAATGCAATTCCGCTTCGTATGTGTTGCCATCGCCCGAAAATTCTGGAGTAATTCTCATTCCCCACCGCAAATTAAACATTTCTCCGGGCGGCGTAGATGGAGGCCAATCGCCATGCTGAAGCGTATTCCATACGCTTTCAATATACTTAATTGTATTCACTCCCTTTGGATCAAGGAAATAGCCTTGATTAATTGTCTGAGAGAGCTTTTTGGCTAAAACGCTCATCAAAACGGTTTTTCCTGAAGCTTCCAGTCCGATAACTGCAATTTTGGGATTTGACATTGTGCGCTTGACGATAATTCCCTTGGTCAAGACATTCAGGGATAAAATGCCTTCCGAGTTACAAAACAGAAGATTTTGTAAAAAATGAGCTTTGTTTTATCTGTAAGGAAAAAACAACAATACTCAATCTTTTTAAAAATTTTAACAAAATTAATTGCCTTGTCAAGGACTTTCAATATTTATTTTTCTATAGGGAACAAACAGGATTTGAATGTTCCTCAATAACGATTGACGATTCTTTAATTGTTCCCCCCTTGACGAAATTCGTGAATTGTTGATAATACAGACAGATTTATTGGGAGCGTTTTAAGAAATTCTCCCGAATTTATCCCGAAACCAGAGCGGCGATTATGACTCTATCTCAAAATGACGCCTTTTACCAAAAAGTCGGGTTGATTGCACGGCTGGCGCTGTTTATCTTTCTTGTATATTTATTTCTCGTTGCAGTTAAACTGTTTGGAACGGGAGTAACTACTTATACAAATTACGATAACTCTATTTTGAATACACTCGCTTCCCAGCTAAAAAACCCGTTTACAGGATTGTGTCTGGGAATTATCCTGACAGCTATAATGCAAAGTTCGTCAGCAACAACCAGTATATCAGTGGCGATGGTTGCAACGGGAGCAATCCCCTTAGAGGGCGCTATTCCAATTGCAATGGGAGCAAATATTGGGGCTGCTCTGCCGTGTACGATTGTTTCGTTGACCCATATTGGAGGCGAGCGGCGTACATTTACCCGCGCTTTTTCCGCATCGCTGATTCTGGATACGTTTAACATCCTGACGGTTTTGATATGCTTTACGCTCGAAATGAGTTTTGGCTATCTGACCAAAGCCGCAACGTTTTTGGCGTCGCTGGTTCCGGTTTCCGCCGCAGGAAACTCGCCAGGGTTCAATCCGATATCCTATGCTGTAGACACTCCGGCAAAGGGAATTCAACATTTGTGTCTTATGGGGTTAAGCCCATTGACAACATTGATTATAATGGGGACGTGCGGTTTAATAGTCATGATCTTTTCATTGGTTTTTATAACCAAAAACATGAAATCTCTCATGGCAGACAAAATTGAAGACTGGCTCAACCGCGCGTTGTCCCAAAACGGATACATAGGTCTTCTGGTTGGCGTTATTGTAACGATGCTCATCCAATCGTCTGGAATCACGACGTCGCTTTTAGTGCCGCTTGTTGCCGCCGGCGTTCTTTCCATCAAGAAGATTTATCCGATAGTCATCGGCGCGAAGGTTGGGACGACTATCACCGCGATTCTGGCGGCAACGGCGTTTTTGAATACTCCAAACGGGCAGATGGGTTTGGCGCTGGCGTTTGCTCATACGTTGTTCAATATAACCGGCGTGATTTTATTCTACCCGATTCCTCAAATGCGTTTTCCGATTTTCCTGAGTCGGCGTCTAAGCATTGTTTTGGCGCGCCGCCGACGATACGTTGTCGGGTGGATTGCAATGCTGTACTTTATTTTGCCCGGTTTGGGATTCCTGCTTTTCAGAAATTTTAATTAACAGAGGTTACGAAAATGTTCAAGTGGTTATATTCCGGTTCAACGTCAGCCGCGTCCATGAACGCTGGCATGAAAAATATTCGCAATCAGTTTTGTGAGATGCTCGACGCCTCCCGCCGCGCGTTTCAGCTTGCCGCCGACGCCTATTTGCGTTACGAGGACCCAGAAGCGGTTCGGGCGGAACTGTTTGCTCTGGACAAGTCTATTAACAAATCAGAACGCACAATTCGTAAAGAGCTGGTGATTCATACGTCCGTTCGCGGCACGGCGGATTTTGATCAGTGCCTGATTATGATGAGCATCGTCAAAGACGGCGAACGCCTGGGCGACATCGCCAAAAACGTTTACGACCTGACCGTTTCCGCCCCGGACGTTCCGGAAGGGATTACCAAAGGGAAGCTGGAAATGGTGAAAAACGCGATTCTGGCGTTGATTGACAACTGCCGGCACATCTTTGACGCTCAGGACGAGCAGATGGCAACCGAGCTTATTTGTCAGGCGTCGGCAATTGAAGACACCTGCGATCAGCAGATTTACTGGTTTCTGGCGGAAAAGACCGACAACGAGCGCGTCGACGTTGCCTATACGCTGGCGTTTCGATACTTTAAGCGATATGCGTCCCACGTCCGCAACATTGCTTCTTCGATTGTTCAGCCGGTTCATAAGCTGGACTTTACCAGCAAGATTGTCAAAAATAATCCGTTGAATAACGATTTGCTCAACGAACCGCCGAAAGAGTAAAGCAGGGAAAGCAGGCGAAAAATAACGTATAATTCGTTTTTCTTTTCGTTTCCAGAGCAATTTTTTTCTTAAAAATAACAAAAAATGCGGTTAAACGGTTGACAAATACAATCGGTTAAATACAATATTAACTATAGTAGTTTCCTCCAGCCTGGCAAGGCGCGCGTCTTGCCGCCCGGGCGATTTCGGGTTTGCGGAGAGATTGCATTGAAAATTACCTGCCTAAAATATGTGAGGTTGAATTATGTTAGCGTTTTTTGCGCCCGGACCGTGGCAAATGGTTATTTTGCTGGTTATTATCCTGCTTCTTTTTGGCAACCGCATTCCGGATGTCGCCAAATCGTTGGGGAAGGGCATTACCGAGTTCAAAAAAGGCGTCAAAGCCGGCGAAGAAGACGACGATGACGATGAGGAAGAAGAACCCCCCAAAAAGAAGTCTAAAAAGAAGGTAAAGAAGGAAGTCGACGAGGACGAAGACGAAGAGTAATTTTCCTGACAGGGAGACATTCGCATGATGGGTATTGGAACTCCAGAATTGATTATTCTGGGAATTATTGCTCTGTTGCTTTTTGGAAAAGACCTTCCAAAAGTCGCCAAGTCAGCGGGAAAAAGTCGGATCGTAGCCATGTCGTTCTGTGAGCCAAGG
>JAZRTH010000178.1:0-1903 GCA_045651945.1 Thermoguttaceae bacterium | reverse complement strand
GAAGCAGCACCAAAAGAACAAGAAGCAACTCCAACTGAACAGGAAGCAGCTCCAACTGAACAGGATGCTGACCAGCCGGAGCAAACCATGCTGCCAGAGGGCATTTCCGAAGAAGAAGCTCGTTGGGCAAATTGGTCTGATTGGGACAACGTCAGCGCGAAACCCAATGAAAAATCGGATTCAGTTAAACAGCAAAATCTTATCGCTCCGCAAACAGAAGACGACGCTATTGAAGATTCGTCTCACGTCATGGAGCCGTCTGCCGTTCCGATAATTAACGTGAATCCCGATAAGACTCGACAGATAAGCGCTGAACCAGAAACGGATCCGTTCGAAACCGCGTCAGATCAGAACAAGACAGAGAAGGAAACTCCAAACGAAAACCAAAAAGAAAACGCTTCAAGCAATAACTCTTCTTTGACAGAACAGGACTCAGAGCAAACGCCTCCTGAGTCAGAAACGTCAGTTTCGGATTTAATCGATGGGGAAACGACTGAACCAACCGATTCTTCGCAAAAGATTCGTTATCTGGAGTCGTTCTCTTTGCGTCAGGATAAACCGGCGAAGATAAACGACCGTATTTCCAAAATTGTAGAAAGAATTAAAGTCGTTCGACGCCAATACTTTGACAAGCAGCTCAATACTCAGGACAACTCGCCCTTTGAAGCCATGATGTCTGTATGCGCTTTTGGCTGTTATACGTCAATTTATTATTCTCCCCAAAATGAGAATTTTAATACGGCGGGAGCTTTGTGCTGGAATTACCCCATGTGCGAGACGTCGATTTTAGCTATCAATCCAAATCAGACAGCAGCAGAAAACGGCGTATCCACGACCCCTGCTGGAGAAAAAACGTTTATGGCTCGCTATCCTCACGGACGTTTGGCAACGGCTCCATTCAACAGTTCTGGAACCGTCTTCCCGTATATTGGATACTGCCAACAGGAGCGCAGCGGCGAATTTCTGTCTATGTTGGCAATCGCCAGAGTTGCTGTCGATTACGAGTTTACGCCCCGCATGCCGATGGACATTGACGTTCTAATTGCCAATGCGGAAGATTCTTCAGATGCGCCTCAACCCGCCGTTCATTCATCCGGGCTAACGTTTACTGTCGCAGATCTTGTATCAGACGCCATGTCAAATTGCCGCGGAGGAGACATGTCCGCTCTGCTGACCTGTTTGTCGTACTACGTTCCCCGTGAAAACTGGAAAAACGCCTGGGGCGAAGATTGGTCTGTCCTTCGGATTTTGGATCACGAATTAAAACGGACGGTTAACCTGTCGGATTCGGACTCAACTGACAGACTGTACGGCTTGACGTACGCTCTTCGGCGTCGTCTGGCGTTTGACGACAAGCGTCTGGAATCGCAATACGCCGTTGTGGACGAATATCTGGAACGAATGAAAGACTTTGCTCTTTCCATCCAAAATGACGACGGATCTTTTAACGGAGCTTTCTTTACCAGAAAAGGCAAAAGCCGCAATCCAGACGACGATTTTGCCGCCACTGCGCATTTCGCCCGATGGCTGACAATTCTGTATCACAGCAGCGCTTTAGACGACCCCCAGCTGACAAAAATGATTGAGTTTCTCGTTTCCGGGCTTGAGCAGCGTCTGGATTCCTGGAACCCGTCGGAGATGTCTCAAAAGGACGTTCGCGCCATCGCTTACGCTTTGCAGGCAATCGCAATTTATCAACAGCGCTGGGCAAAACAATAGATGCGAGTTAAAATAGACAATGCAGGCAAAATAAGAAGCATTTCTTGATCAATTCCCGCTTTCAGGGAAAAAAGTATTCTTTACAAAAAATAAGAAAACGCTATAATATGGAACAATTACAGCGGAATCGGGAAAGGGAACGTCTGGTTTTAAATCCCCGCTTCCGCCTTACTTCGTATTAACG
>JAZRTH010000177.1:0-2592 GCA_045651945.1 Thermoguttaceae bacterium | reverse complement strand
TGCAGAGGGGTAGTCTTTATTAAACCAATGTCCAATTCGAATTGCAGAGTCTCCAGAAGTTGTTATAGACACCGTTCCACCATTCTGAGTAACAATGCCTTGAGCGCCGTCTGCTTCAGCTAACCAAAAATTACCCGTAACTGTAAACGATGCGCCTTCGTTGATGGTTATGTAAGACGTTTTACTGTTGCAGTGGGCGAGACTTCCAGCTTGGTCGCTGCCATTAATAATTGCTGTTGATCCGTTGTCTGCTGTGTTTTTGGTTGCGAAAGAGCCAAACGAATTGGTTGTACCTGCAGCAAATTCTACGGTATAACAGTTCAACGTAAAAGTACCTGTTGTAGAAACATTATTAGAAAATGTAATTGGAATTGTAACTGTCTCCCCTGTATCAGGATCGGTTTCCTGATGAAGCGTTGGCGTAGCCGTCAGATTGGAAGTTGAATTGACAGCTTGATCATACGTACCGCTACCGGTAAAAGTATGTGTTGTTGTGTCGTAATTTACTTGTGCCATAGAGTTGGCAGTAAGAGCAAAAAGCCCAAAAATAAGACAAAGAAAACGCCCGCGTGTTAAATTGCGGGGGGGGGGAGGAATGAACAGTCTTTAGAATTCGCCATTATTTTACTCCTTCTCTAGTGGGTAAAACTGGTAAACGGTTATTGAAACGACTTTTGCGGCGGTACGCCCGGGTGCAAAATATAATATCGCTTTTTTACATTAATAACATTATACACTCATTTTGGCAATCGAAAAGCGGGAAAGGGGAATTTTTTTGAAAATAAACAAAAAGATTTGATAAAACAGGCAAGATAGAGAAGGAAAAGACCGTAGGCAGTAGAGAATAGGCGTCAGGGTGAGAGACGCACGCGAACATCCTCCGCGTCTCCGCGGCTCCGCGTGAGATTTTTTTTGGCGGCTGATACAGCCGCGATCCAGTGGGTCGGAGGAGCTTTCCGCGTTCAGCGATTTTTGGTTGCTTCCGCCGCAAGCGAGCGCCAATTGATAACTTGCGGACTTCGCGGACTAGAGCGTGAGCCTTCTTTAACGGAGCGGCGCCTCCCCGCCCGCCCCTTGACAACGCGTTTTCTCTAAAATATAATAAACTCTGTTGGCGCGACGTCGCCCCGACGTTCCCATATACAAATTTGATTATTCCCGACTATGTTTTCAAGGAGAGATTATGCGTTTTAATTTGTCCGTAACCCGATTTCTGCTGGTCTTTCTGTTTCTGTTCGTTTTTGCCGTTGGGGCGAAGGCGCAAAACGCGTCGGAGCTTAAGACGCTCAAAAACGCTCGAATTGTAACAATAAACTGTATTATCCGCGTGAATCAAATCGAGTGCGCCCGGAATCGGAACGTGGGATTTGACGAGGCGGCGCTCCATACGCCGGAAGTAATGAAGCGCTTTCGCGACGCCGTAACCGCAGGCATGCCCAACGCGCGAATCACGTGGGCGTTCTCGTGGCTGGCGCTGCACGACCAGCGTCCGAACTACGTCAAGCTGCGAGAAATGGCGGTCGAATACCACCGCACGCTGGGCGACGAAATCACGTTCATTCCCGGCGGGTATTTCGCCCCGATGTACTCTTCCCGCGAGCAGGTAAACCGTGACATTCACGAGGCGTTGGAGATTATCAAAAACATGGTCGGCGACGGCTACTGTCCCAAATGCCTCGTTGGCGGATTTCTCGCTGCCGACAATCTGCGGCATCTGGCGGAGGTTGAAGGAATTCACGTCGCACAGGGAACCATTTGGAGTCAGTACGGAATCGACAACGGCGACGGCGACGGCTCGATCTGCTATCCGTACTATCCAAGCAAGTCGCACGTTTGCCGCCCCGCCCAAGGCGAGGAGGATTTCATCGACTGCGTTAATCTGGACGGCTGGACGTGCGATTTTCTCTGCGCTCGCCGGTTCGGCTTTGAAGGCGGATTCAACAGCCGGCTGGGCGTCGGTCCGATTGAAGCGTACGGTCAACGTCTGAAACCGGACGACGGATTCAAAGAAGTCATGGCGACGACAGCCGTTCATTTCGACGAAAACCTGAAGCGAAACGGGTTCGGCTGGGTTACGGTGAACTGGGAACTGAGTCTTGTCAAATCCATGAAAACGGACGCAACGCCGCGCCTGACCCAGTGGCTTGAGACAATTCGCGAACGCTGGCCGGACGCTCAGGTTGTTACAATGGGCGAATTCGGCGAGACGTGGCGGAGTGAACATCCAACCAACGACGACCTGAATTACGAGTTCGTCGAACGCGGAACGGGACTGGGCGGCTCGGACGCGAATCTGGAAATCCACTGGTGGATGAACAAGGATTTCCGTCTGGCGTCTCTGCACGACTGGCAGAAGAGCGACGAGCCGATGATTATCGACTTTACCCGCTACGACCTCCCCGCCGCAGAACCCGCCGACCCGACGCCCAACAAACCGACTCGAAACTGGAGTCTGGTCAACCGAATCAATCAGAAACATCGCCGCCCGGAAGACAAACCAATTCCGTTTTCAAACCTGACGGAAGAAGAAAAGACGCTGGTAAAGAAATACATCCCGCTAGAGTAGCGAGTAGCGAGATGCGAGTTGCGAGA
>JAZRTH010000176.1:0-7031 GCA_045651945.1 Thermoguttaceae bacterium | reverse complement strand
AATCGGACTCGTCGTTGAGGATGTGCGCTTCCAGATTAACGGACTGAGCAGACATTCCATTAACGGCTTCATTTACTGCGCCCTCGGGCAGTTTCGCAACAGCAACGTTAACCGTCTGGCTGTCGAACGTACTGTTTTCCTCATCCTCATGGTTGGCGAAATCGGCAATAACCGGATTGGTCGCCTTGCTGACGATGATAATTTCAACGGTTCCGTTATCGGTCAGCGGCGTTTCGCCGTCGGCAATAACCAAAGCAGGATTGACCCAGTTGGAAACCGTGTCTGTAACCTGATACGCAACGTTGACAGTTCCATTCCAATAATTGTTGGGCAGGAAGTAAACGTTTCCGTTCGCCAGTTGAATGGCGCTGAAATCGGCAATCTCCGTAAACGTTTCGCCGTCGGCAGACTGATACCACGTTCCGTTGTCGGCATAGCCGCTGCCGGTAAAGGCAATCGTCAGATCGTTCTGAGCGGTTTCTTCCGGATCGTCTGCAATAGCGATTGAGAAATCAACCAGGATGTACTGTGGAGTGGTCGAGTCTTTGTCTTCAGCTCCCCATTCGTCTCCGCTTGACGAGAGATTGTCTGCCGTCGGAGCTGTATTGAGAGCGGCAACGACAACCGTAACAGTTGCGTCAGCCGTTTCAGACGGATCGTCCTGATTGGCAATTGTATAATTGAACGTAAACGTTCCACGATAGCCAGCAGCCGGCGTAAATGTAAAGTTGTCGCCGGTAACGCTGTTGGCGTCAACAAGAGTCAGCGTTCCGATGGCGGGGTCAATGTCGGTAAAGTCGGAAATGGCAAACGTCTTGCCGTCCCAGCCCTCGGAGTTGTCGTAGTCGTTCTGCAAAACGTTGAACGAGTAAGAATCTGCATCCTGAACCGTTGCAACGTCGTCGTCGGTCGTGTACGCGCTGAACTTGATTGTACATCCGGCAACATCCTCGCTTCCGCCGTAGTTGTCTGCTACAGTAAATTCAAATTCGACAACGCCCTTGTCCAGAGCGGACGAGTCGTTGGAACCGATAACAATTTGTTTGTCGCTGAGAGTAAACGTCGTTTCAACGCCGTTGACTTCCAGATTGACAGATTCGCCCTGAGCGATAACAAACGTGCGACCTCCGCTGGTAAGCGTTGCGGACGCAATATACAACTCGTCGTACTGGTCGTCAATGTCGGAGAACATGGTATCGTCCAGCGTAAGGGCAACGTCCTGTTTGGAAAGCGTCGAGAGCGAAACGTTGAACGCTTTGGGAGTTCCGGCTTCAGGATCCTGATTGATCGGATTTACGAAAAAGGTCAAGCTGGAACTGTTTTCTCCAATGACGTCAGTCGGATCGCTGACTAAAGCGCCGGTAAGAGTTGCAATAAAGTTTTGCGTACCCCAAACGTATTCCGACAAAACCCAGTCGTTCATGACAATGCTGTAGCTGGTCAGACCGTCAACAGTATCGCCTTCAATAACGCTCAACGCGGGATCTGTATCGAACAAACCGCCAATTGAATCCATCGCCGAGTTGAGGATATGAGCGTTCGTGTTTCCTGGAATCCAGTCAGCCGTCCAGGTGCGGGGTTTGGTTGACGGATAGGTAAACGTTCCAACAACCAGTTCAGACGCAGCGGAATTTTCATCAACATCGGCGGGGTTGACCCAGTCCACTTCCGTCAAGGTGGTAACAGGAGCAATTGTAACAACAATGTTTTTGCTGTCGCTTGTCGCCGGCGTATTGGCGTCGTCCGTTACGGTAAAGGGAAGCGTTTCCGTTCCGCTCCAGTAACGATTGGGCAGATAGTAAATCTCGTCGGCAGCCTTGAACGTGAAAACGCCTTCTTCCGGTTCGAGCGGAACATACGGACCGTTTGCTTCTTTTTTGTACAGCGCCCCGTTAACCACAGCTTCCTGAGGAACGGAAATAACCAGATTTTCAACCGGGGTTTCGTTGTTGTCGTCAACGTTGCCGGCGAAGTCCAGAGCAACGTACTGTTCGGAAGAATAATCGAACGGCTCGCCGTGTTCGTCAACGCCCTTGTTGCCGGGTCCCCATTCGTTTCCGTTCGCCGTGAACGCCGTTGCCTCTGGAGTGGTGTTGTACCAAACGATAAACGTTTTAGCGCTTGTGTTGCCAGCCTTGTCGGTCGCTCTTACCAGGAGATCATTTTTCCCGTAGACGTAATCCACGTCTCTGTAGATGACGATCGGGTCAGATTCCGTATAGCCTGCGGGAATCGTTTCGACTTTGTCGTCGAGAGTAAGTCTGACATTGGTAGCGTCCGGCTGAGCCAGAGTAACAACGACGTCAGCGCTGGCGTCGTCTTTGATTGAAACCTCGCCAGACGGATCGCCGGCAACAGTAACCGTTTCAATAACCGGAGCCGTCGTATCGATAACCAGCGTTTGCGGATCGCCAACGGCTTGCGGGGCGTGTCCGTAATCGTCCTGAACGAAAACCGTCAAGTCGTAAGAGCCGTCGGGAATAACGCCGTCTTGAGCGCCCATCGCGTCAAGCAAACCGTTAAACTGCGTCAGGTCAAGAGTCGCAGTCGGATTCTCTTCGTCAAAGGTTTGATAATCAGACCAGTACGTTTCGCCGTCGTACTCAATGCCAACGCGCTGAGACGCAGAGTCGCCTTCGTCAAATGTGAAGTCCGGATCGACAACGACTTCTGACGAGCCGTCCGAATCATTGGTGTACAGAACATCGCCTTCCGTCGTACCGTCCCCCTGCTGAGTTACGCTGGCGTCGTCTCCGACGTTGTAATCAGCCGTGGAGTCGTAATTAACGGTAAACTCGTACTGTCCGGTGTTGCCAATAACGTCTGCAACCTGGAAGAAAAACACAGCGGGTTCGCCCTCTGTCAGAACTCCGCCCAAAGCGTCGGCAACGTCAAATGTAACGTTTTCCGTCTTGCTTTCTCCGCTGACGGGAATGTCGGTGTACGATGTACCGTCGGTTGAATATTTAATCGACTTGATAGCGCTTTTCGCGTCTTCAAAGTTCAGGTTCAGAATCGGGGAATCGGTAGACGTTTTGACGTCAACGGCATAATCCTGAACCTTGCCGGTCTTTTCGCCCTGTGTAACAGTCGCCGTGCCGGCAAACTCGCCGTCAGCGTCGACAACGTCAACCGTAAGAGCCGGAGATTCCTGGTCGAACGTGATATTGAAGTTTACCGTGCCTGCTGCAGTGTTTTCTTCAACGCGGTCAAGGTCTTCGGTATCCCACAAACCGTCGGTGTCCAAAGAGAACAGACCGGCGTACTCTTCGGTAAACCCGCTTTGTTTAAGCAGATTAGAGCCGTAGTTGTGCTGCCAGTTGGTCTGCGGATCGTCCAGATAAATCAACGCTTCAACCAGCTTGGCTTCGTTGTCGCTGACGTCAGCCTGATGATTGGCGGCGTAATCGCCAGTAGCCGGATCCACGGCGGGCAAACCCGTGGCCGGATCAAAGGAATCCGTATCGCCAAGCAGATACGCGACTGCGCCGAAGTTAGGGGCTTCGCCGTCGCCAGTCCACGATACGGTAATCGAATATTCCTGACCCAAAAGCATTTCCGCACAGGCGAAGCTGTAGGAATCCTGAATTCCCTCGCCTTTTTCCAAAAGCGGAATCGGGGTCTTGTTGCCGTCGGCGTCGACCTTGTCAATGGAGCTGATTGTAAAGCCCTCTGTCGTAGTTCTAACTCCACTGCCGTCCATGCCGTAAATGCGAATGCCCGCGTAGATGCTGGTTCCGTCCGGCGCCGTGTCAGAAGTCGGCGTTACCGTTAAGAACGTGGTAGATTCGCCATCGGCGTCTGTCGTATACGGAATCGGCGAATCCAAAAGAGCGTTGGTCAAAGCCGCGTCGAGCATTTGACGGGATTCCAAAGCCTCAAACCCGTGTGAGCCGCTGCGAAACAACTTCTGCGTACTGCTCGAAGACTTGCGAGATGATTTACGATTGCTCTTGCTATTTTTCTTCATGGTATCTAACCCTAATTAAATACGGTTGAGGGAATTGACTGCAATGCGCTTTTAGCCCATAACGATTGCAGTCAAAATTTAAGGAACGCTGACCAACGCCGAACGTTGCCGATTCTATACTATTATAATAATAATTGTACGTATTTACGGATTTTTCCTATAAATACACAAACACTTATTTTCAATTATCGGCAGTTGAGTTCAAAACTATAGAGGAAAACTTTTTGCCACCCTAAAAAACACTCTATCTTCCCTGTTTTAACTTTTCTATAGCTTCGTTTATGAAATTAAGCGTCCCTGAATTGTCAAAATTTGCCCTCTTGACAGTTTTCTGGTTCATCTGGTTTGTTAGAATCTATTAATTCTCTAAAAGTTCCCCAAACGAATATTTTTTTATTTTTCTGATTATTTTACCCGCCGGATTGCTGGTAATAATTTCTTTTTCCGGTATAATGCGAATTGGAGTCAGTTCGGTAATATTAACCCTTGTAATTATACTGGTACGACTTGAGTTTTCCGAAATTAAGCCTCTAGCTGCTAGCTTCTAGCTATTAGCTTGATAAATCTGATTCGTGCGTTATAGCAAGAAGCATGCATAACTAAACTAGCGGCTAGGAGGTAGAAGCTAATAGCTCATTTTTCGGGGAATTTCAAGTGGAAAATGTATATATCAATAATGATTCATAAACTATCCCAAAGCGTCATCAATAAAATCGCGGCAGGCGAAGTTATCGAACGTCCTGGCTCCGTCGTCAAAGAGCTTATGGAAAACTCCATCGACGCCCATGCAACCAGAATTGACGTCTATGCAGACAAAGGCGGCAGCGACATGATTCGCGTCGTCGATAACGGGTCTGGAATCCCGGCGGACGAACTGCTTCTGGCGATCGCCCCGCACGCGACCAGCAAAATCCAGGACGCCGACGACCTGTTCAAAGTCCAAACGATGGGGTTCCGCGGCGAAGCCCTCGCGTCGATTGCGGAAATCAGCCGGTTTCGAATCAAAAGCCGAACCCCCGATTCCGACGAAGGCGCGTCTCTGGAAGTTGTCGGCGGAGAAGTCGGCGAAGTAGTTCCCTGCGGCTGTCCGGTCGGCACGACGATGGAAGTTCTCAATATATTCTGCAACACGCCCGTCAGAAAGAAGTACCTCAAAAGCGTTTCGACGGAATTTGGGTACGTCGCCGAGCAATTCTACCGAATCGCGCTGCCTAACCCCAACGTAGCATTTACGTTAACTCACAACGGGAAAAGCGTCGCGAACCTGCCGGGAACAGGCAGTCTTCAGCAGCGCATTGCCGATATTTTCGGTCGAGAGCTGGCGGAAAACCTGATTTGGGTCGAGTCCCGCGCCGGGGACATTTCCATCAGCGGGTACGTCGCCCACCCATCCCAAACCCGGTCGAACAACAAAACGCAGTACCTGTTTCTCAACGGGCGATTTATCCGCGACAAGTCCCTTCAGCACGCCCTCCAGGAAGCGTTTCGCGGGCTGATAACCGTCGGGCGATACCCGATTGCGTTCCTTTCCCTGCAAATGCCGTTTGACTCTGTCGACGTCAACGTTCACCCGACGAAGCTGGAAGTCCGATTTCAGGACTCGTCCCGCCTCTACAGCGCGCTGCTGTCAGCGATACGTCAAAAATTCTTGACATCCGACATGCGATCCCGCGTTTCGTTCCCGTCTCCAGACGGAGATTCCGCGCCAGTTGCCAACTACAACAGCCAGTTCAACAACCCGGCGGTCATGTCGGAGGACGACGATGATGCCCCCTTCGCGCCGAAACCGCCTGTTGGAGGGGCGGGACAAGTCAAACCGCTCAACCTCAACGGGGCAAAGTTCTCTGAATTTGTCCCCTTTGACGGCGTTCACAATCCCCCGGAGAATACCGGACCGCAGCTGGCGAGAATGGGAACTCCGCCGTCTGGTCAGCAGTCCGGTCCGCAGTTGGGACAGATCCCGCACGCCGATTTGGTCGCGCAGTCCGATTTCCTCGAAGGGAACGGGTACTCGCAGTCCGACTCGCGCCCTACTCTGCCCAAGTCCAAATTCGGTCAGCCGGACAATCCGCCGGTTCAGCCGTCCAATACGGTTTCCGTAGACGATTTCCCTGGCGGGTTCGGAACAAAGAAAGTCCCGGATTTCAAACCATTTGACGACGGGACGCCTGCCCGCAAGCCGGAAAAGCCCGCGCCAGAATCGGAACAGCCTATGCCGAAACTGGAACCGCCGCGTCTGCCGGACGTCTCGAAACCAGCGCCGATAAAACAACAGCAGCCCGCCATTCAGATTCACAACCGGTACATTGTAACAGAGCTGCCGGAAGGGCTGGCGATTATCGATCAGCACGCTCTTCACGAACGCATTCTGTACGAAAGAATCAAAAGCTCGGTCGAAGCGCACGACGTTATTTTACAGCATCTGCTCGTTCCTGCCGCTGTCGATTTAACGCCGCAGGAGTTTGCCGTTGTTTTAGAACGCCGCAAAGATCTGGCGGAACTGGGCTTGGTCGTCGAGCCGTTTGGCGGTCAGACGGTATTGCTTACCGCCTACCCTGCCATTCTGAAAAATCAGACGCCGGAAGAGCTTCTTCACGACGTTATTGACCTGCTTGTCAACGAGGTAAAAAAGCTGGAACGGGTTGAGGTCCTTGAGGCGATTTATCACCGCATGGCGTGCCGCGCCGCGGTAAAAGCCGGCGACCCGCTGTCGCAGGACGAAATCAAAGAACTCCTGTCGGAAATGACGCAGTACGACTACGTCCACCACTGCCCGCACGGCCGCCCCAGCATCCTCGTCTACACGCAAGAGGAACTGGACAAGCAGTTTAAGCGCACGTGATTCTTTCTTTTTTCATCCCTTACTAAAGTTTTTTGGAAAGGGGAGTTTGAGGGGAGGAACCTTTTTTTCAAAAAAGGGCGGCGAGGCCCCGCTCCCGATCCGCGCTGCCGCGGTGCGAAGGCGCACTCCCAACCCGCGCTGCCGCGCGCCTGCCAAAAATCGCTCCCGTTGGTCGCTTTGTTAGTTTAGATACAAGGAGTTTTCAATGAAATACTTTCT
>JAZRTH010000175.1:0-1710 GCA_045651945.1 Thermoguttaceae bacterium | reverse complement strand
GGACTTGCAGTACATCGCAGACGCCTCAGCGTACATGTTTTTCTGCTCGTATACGTATGCCATCGAGTTCATAGCGCGGACGTTTTGAGGATCCATCGCCAACGCCTGACGCAGACTCGCTTCCGCCTGATCGACTCGATTATATTCATTATATAAACGCGCCAGTTCAATTTTCGGCTCGACGCTTCCGAGTTCCTGACGGTTCCAGTTTTCCAACAGCGCGAAGGCGTCTTGCGGACGGTTTTCGTCACAGTACAGCGTCGCCAAGCCGCGGTAAGCGTCTACGTGCGACGGGTTGCGATCCAACGCCAGACGATAATATTCTTCCGCCCGGTTGAAATTATCGGGATTTCCGCAGGACTTCGCCCGTTGATGTTCGATAATCGCCAGATTATAGCACGCGTCCGCGTCAGACGGGTTTGCCGAACGCGCCCGGAGAAACATATCTTCCGCTCGCTGGGGATCTCCGCTGTTCATTCGCCGAACGCCTTCTGCGTTCAACGACTGCGACTTAAAACTCTGACATCCGGACAGGCACAGCGCCAGCCCGATGCAAAACAAAACTGCGGCAGTAGTTCGATAGCGACTAATCATAATAACGGGTGGTAAAAACAGTTCTCCCGACGTCTCGGGCGTTTTCTGAGATAGTAGCCGTTTTTTCTGTTTTAATCAAGACCAATTTTTCACTTTTGTCAGAAATTTAAAAAAACGCCGCCTGAAAGAAGGAAGATTTCAGGCGGCAAGGGTGATTCAACCCTGATTATCTAAACTCAAGAATGAAATATTCATTCAAGAATCTTCTACGGTTTAATAATCATGCACTGCGTTGTTGGCAATTCCACCATTGACGCTTCAGGATGCTTTTCCATGAATTCATATACTGCTTGACGAACGCCAGCTAAAATTGAGAAATCATGGGAAATAATAACTCCGCCAGAAATCATTCTGGGATACAAGTACTCAATTCCCTGAAGCGTTCCCTCATACAGGTCGACGTCAATATGAGCAAATGCAAATTTCTCATCTTCAGGAATAACGCCTTCCGCAGACTGAGGGAAAAAGCCCTTAACAAAAGTTACGTTCGGATAATCCTTCAGATAATCGCTAACAGACTCTAAAGAACAGGCGTATTGTTTGACGCGATGAACTGATTTGTCTTCAGGATCGCTTTGAGGCAAACCCTCAAACGTGTCGCAGACATAAAACTTTTTATCGCCCTTGACTTCACAAATCAGTTTTGCCGAACATCCTTTGTACGTTCCAATCTCGATGAACGCGCCTTCTCGATGAGAAAATCCACGGGCGAAGGAAAGAATGTTGAAATTCTCGTCGCCGGTTAAAAGGGAACTGCGCTGCCAACGGACTCGATTAAGCAAGCTCATATCCTCGGGAATCTTATGACCGCGCATAATCACCATTTGTACGCGAGACAAAACACCGATTCCCATTCGTTCAATAATGCCCCCGCCTAACATTCGCTGAATGCGCGGATGATGCATTACGTTGTTCCGTTTATCAGATGTAAAAGGACTGGACATTCTTTTCCTAAACTTAAAGTAAAAAAACTTGGAATAAAAACGAAAACGCTATGATTAACCAATTGAACTATTCAAAATAATCAAAGATTTTGATTTTATCATGGGAAGATAATTCAATTACAACAAATATGTAATAATTATAACTCATTATCCTTTGTTATAATGAAAAACT
>JAZRTH010000174.1:0-2251 GCA_045651945.1 Thermoguttaceae bacterium | reverse complement strand
GGCTGACATCGACGAATACGCTTTTACTCATCCTGAAATCAATGCCCAACTGGAAACCCTGCTGGAAATTGTCGACCTGATCGAAACATCCCCTGAACTTCAGCAGGCATTGACAAATCCCGGAATGCTGGCAGAATTTTTGGCGTTCCTGGCAAGTTTCGGCTCCAAGATCTGGCCGTGGCGCAACAAGAATCCCCAAAAGAAGTCCCTTCTGGCAACAATCAAGCGAAAATTCGAGGAATGGACGCGAAAAGCGGATCCGGAACCGGAGGACTGCTTGTGCGAGATGCATTCAATAAATATTTCGCCGGGCAAGATTGCTGGTTCGTCAAGGAGAGCTTGCAAACGCGGACTTATGACAAACGCCATGTACTGCTGCTCTTTCAATCCGATGTTTGACATGAGGATGTCCTTGGAACCGCCCATGACGCCGCTCATTCCCAACGCGCTGGACGGATTCACGGCAGAAAAGAAAAACGTCTTTTTGACCGTGGCAGACAACCCGTTTTCGACCTTTGGACTGGACGTTGACACGGCGTCATATACTATCGCAAAGGAGTACATCAAAGGACGCAATCAGCTGCCGCCGCCGGAATCGGTTCGGGAAGAGGAGTTTATCAACTACTTCGACTGGGTTTTACCCAAACCGGAGGAGAACAGTTCTTGCCCGTTTAAGCCGTCGGTTGAAATCGGGCCTCACCCGCTTAAACCCAACCTGCTGCTGGCAAAAATCGGCGTTCAGGGAAAAACGCAGACCAGAGAAAGCATCCCGGCAATCAACCTGACGTATCTGATTGACGTCTCCGGCTCCATGTCTGGCGAAAACAAACTTGGACTGATTAAAAAGTCGCTGTGCAATCAGGTCGATTTCCTTCGAGAAGAGGATGCGATTTCCATCGTAACTTATGGCGATACCGCCAAAGTCCTTTTGAGTTCAACTCCCGTTAAGAATCGAAAAGAAATCAAAGCCGTAATCAATTCCTTGCATGCAGAAGGCTGCACAAACGCGTCAGACGGCTTGGTATTGGCGTACCGCGAAAACAAAAAGCGGTTTGATTCCAAAGGCGTCAACCGGGTTATTCTCTGTTCAGACGGCGACTTCAACGTCGGCGTAACAGACAACAAGGAACTCCAAAGCCTCATCAAACAGCAGGCGCAGTCCGGCGTATTCCTTACTGTTCTCGGCTTCGGCATGGGGAACTACAAAGACAACACAATGGAAACGCTCGCCAATTACGGTCAGGGTTCGTACCATTACATCAACAGCAAAAAAGAGGCGAAACGCGTTTTGGAAGACGAAAACTTCGGTTCCATGCTGACTATCGCCAAAGACGTCAAAATTCAAATTGACTTCAACCCGGCGAAAGTCCAGTCCTATCGGCTTATCGGCTACGAAAACCGCGTCATGGAAGCCCAGGACTTCAATAACGACAAAAAAGAGTCCGGCAACATCGGAGCAGGTCAGAACGTGCTGGCTCTGTATGAAATCGTTCCTGTTGGAGTCGTCAACGAGCTGGAACCGTCCGTCGACAAATCCCGATACGAGAAGTTCCATCAGACTGAACAGAAGCCTGAGCAGAAGACAGAACAAACAGCGGCGGCTTTCGACTCGCTGTCGAACGAACTGTTCCTGGTTAAGATTCGCTGGAAGGAACCGGACGCCGATACGTCACAGTATCAGGATTTCCCGGTTGTCGATCCAACCGCTGAAGAAAAGGCGAACGTCAGCCCTGACTTCAAATTCGCCTACGCAGTCGCCCTGTTCGCCCAGATTCTGGCAAACGGGAACTACACCTGCAACGCCAAATTCGACGACGTCCTCAAGCTCATTCCAGAAGAGCGAAACAAACAGCAAGAGAAATTCGTCAAGCTGGTTGAAATGGCAAAGAAAATTAAATAGTAATTAAATAATCGTTACAAAATTCTTCCGTTGCGCCATGCAGAATAGCTAAGGGAACAGCTGGACTGCATGGCGTATTTTTTTACTATTGTTTTTTGTAGTTCGCCTGACGGCGAATGCGTAATTCCGCTCCCGTTGGTCCGTGGGTTAAAACCCACGGCTATTGATATTGAACTGCTACGCGGTTCTATAGGAAGATTATTTTTTTATTATCATTACCGCCTTCCATCTATTTTCTACTCTCAATATCTTCATACTTCAGGCGAATAAACCGCGGGCGGTATTCCGGCGGGATATGCGGAAGACGTCCCAGTCGGTTGACGTTGTACGAAATAATCAGGTACTCGTCCG
>JAZRTH010000173.1:0-1370 GCA_045651945.1 Thermoguttaceae bacterium | reverse complement strand
CCGTGGGTTTCACCCACGGCTAGAAACATTGGACCGCTACGCGGTTCTACACCCGGGGACTGACGTTCCCGGCTCGCCTAAATAACTTTGCGAACTTCGCGTACTTTGCGTGAGAATTTTTCCGGGGGCTTACGCACCCCGGCTCGCCTTGTTCGCTACGTTACCGCCTTCCATTTCTTTGCGTTCTTTGCGGCTAAAATCTTTGGCGGCGTATTTGAGAGACGGCAGGGCGGTTTTCCATTGGCAGGCGAGGACGCCTGCGGTCGACGAGGACGTCGACCCTCCGAAGAATAATCGGCGCGAATCCGTATTCGTTAAAAATTTAGAAAAGCTGCTGTCGAAAAAAAGGTAGGGAACAGGGAGCAGGTAACAGGGAATAGATTTTAAATTCGCCGCAGGCGAAAAACTATTCCCTATTTCCTATTCCCTATTCCCTATTCCCTCAAAGTCTACTGTCTGAAAATCTTACTTGACTTTCTTGAGAACGATACGGCTGTCAGCCAGCGAGCAGCCCTGTCCTTCGGCGTGGACGATAAGCGGGTTGATGTCCAGCTCGGCGATTTCCGGGTTCTCGGCAACCATGACGGAAAGACGAGTCAGGGCGTCTTCCAGAGCCGCCAGGTCGTGCTGACCCAGACCGCGGTAGTTGTTCATGAGCTTGTAAACCTTGGTGTTTTCCAGCATGGAGTGAATCCAGTACTGGCTCATCGGGGCGAGGCGGAACTGAACGTCTTTCATCAGTTCAGCGGTTGTGCCGCCCATGCCGAACATGACCAACGGACCGAACTTGGCGTCGCGGTTGCATCCGAGAATGACTTCCGTTCCCTTAGCAGCCATCTGTTCGATAAGAATCGAGTCGATCTTGGCGCCGGGGACGTTCTTGGCGATGTTCTCGTAAATCTTGTTGTATCCGTCGCGCGCGGCGTCAGCTCCAGTGATGTTGAGCAGAACTCCGCCAGCGTCGAACTTGTGTTTGACGTCGTCCGACATGACTTTCATAACGACGGTAACGCCCCATTCGCCAACGGTGGCGGCGGCTTCGTCTGCGGACTTGACAACAGCAGACTTCAGCAGCGGCATGCCGTAGCAGGCAAACAGCGGACGGGCTTCCGCCTGAGTCAGGTAAACGGAATCCTTGTCGCCCAGCTTTTCTTTAATCAGTTCAGCGCACTTGGCGGACTCAGCGCCGGAAATGGTCGGCGTGGAGTTGTCAGCGGACTGAGCAATGGTCTGAGTGAGGTTGTAGCCAGCAGCCAAAGCGCCAATGGCGTTTTCCGGGAAGGCGTAGTTCGGGACGTTGCCAGCGCGAAGGTTGGCGGCACCGACCTTGACGGATTCAGCGCCCATGAACGCGCAGACGACCGGTTTGC
>JAZRTH010000172.1:0-4513 GCA_045651945.1 Thermoguttaceae bacterium | reverse complement strand
GACTTTTACGTGGGTCGTTTACCCATGGAAAGCCGACCCGGTTGAGATTATCAAGAAGTATCCCGGACGCATTAAGCTCATGCACCTGAAAGACTTCACCCCGTCGCCGGACGGCAAATACCGCGGCTCCGTTCCCGTCGGAAAAGGCTCGCTGCCGATTAAAGAAATCCTGCTTGCCGCTCAGGAAGCCGGAGTAGAATACTACCTCATCGAAGACGAAGCAAACCAGCCGCTGATTGACGTCCCGGAAACCATTAAGAATCTGGAAGAAATGAAGTAAGCGACGAAGCGCTTTAGGTCTTGTGCAGGTCAGTCCGCACACGGATTTTACGGATTAGACGGATTTTCACCGATTGGTTTACGGACGTTCCCTACCGAATTTTCTCCCCTTACTAAAGTTTTTTGGAAAGGGGAGTTTGAGGGGAAGAACCTTTTTTTCAAAAAAGGTTTTCCCCTCATATTATTTAACTTGAAAAAACTTCCCTAAAAAGGTCGTCAGCTTGCTGGCGACCGAAAGTTTTTTCAAGGCGGACGAAGTCCGCCGAAGAAATTTCACGCGAAGTCCGCAAAGTTTTAAAGATTGCTATGCGTACTTTGCGTTCTTTGCGGCTTAAATTTCTTCGGCGGTTGAGACTGTCTTGATCCAGCAGCGCGGATCGGGGGCGGCGCCTTGCCGCCCGTGTACGGACTGACCTGCACAAGACCTAAAAGAAATGTACAACCGCCTCGACAGGGTAATGGTCTGACAAAAATGCGCCGGAGGCGGCGTCTTTAATAACCCGACAGGAAACCGGGGTTAAGTCGGGAGACGTCCAAATAAAGTCAATGCGTTTGCCTGACGATTTCCGTCCCCATGAGTGGTACGTTGTTTCGTCTGCCTTGGGATGAACAACCGCATAGACGTCTTGCAGCTTTACAGGAGAAACGACGTTGTACCGTTTATCCGATATTTTCGTTTTTATTCTTTTTCCAGCAAGATAACGCATCGGCATGCTGCTTTTTGAACAGTTCATGTCGCCGGTAACGATAACCGGATATTTGTGTTTTCTTTTCGCAATGAACTGAGTCAGAATGATCGCGCCTTCCAGCTTTCCCTGAAAGCCGAGATCCAGATGAGTGTTGAAAACGTAAACCGCCTTGTCGGTTGGCGTCCCGTTTTCCAGACGAATAAACCGTCCCCAGCAAACGGTTCGCGGAAGAAAGGATCCTTCGCTTTTGGACCCCGGCTCGTCCGGCGTTGCGGAAAGCCAGATAACTCCGTGTTCCGTTTCGTCCAAAACCCAGCGGGATTTATTGTACAGCAGCGGCGTCCCTTCTCCGTGATCTTCGCTCTTGCCGCGAGGTCGATAAATCATGCCGTAGCCGGGCAGATCGGATTTCAGATGGTCAACCTGGCTCAGCTTTTCTTTTTTGGGGTTGAGGATCGCTTCCTGAACCCCGACGAAATCATAATCGCCGCATTTAATCAGCTCAACGACTCCCTGACGACGATTTTTCCATTCTTCGGGTTTTCCGACTTCGCCGTTAGAAGTTCTAATATTAAACGTCAAAACGCGAATGGTACACGAACCGCCAGCAGGATCGCCTGCCTTAACCGTCGGCAGAACAAACGCCCATATAAGAATCAGCAGTCCGGAAAGAAGCTTTTTCATTGTATTTGTTTTTTAATTATGTTAAACATTAAGAGGGGAAAACCTTTTTTGAAAAAAAGGTTCTTCCCCTCAAACTCCCCTTTCCAAAAAACTTTAGAAAGGGAACATCCATTAATCAATCGGCGAAAATCCGTTTAATCCGTAAAATCCGTGTACGGACTGACCTGCACATAACCACCGATGAGCGCGAAGCGTAATTCCGAATTCCGAATTCCGCATTACGAATTAATCTTTATCCCAGCTTGCGTTTGTCGATAACGCGTTTGGCTTTGCCGAGGAATCGTTCCAGAGTCGCGTACTGAACGAGGTTGAGTTTCGCTCGGACGCCGGTAACGGACTTGATTGCGTCGCCGATCTTCTGGGAAATGTCTTTCATGTCGGACATCTTGTCGGAGAAGTATTCCGGCAGAATCTCGACGTTGACAGTCATTTCGTCCATCGCGCCGGGACGGTCGATTTCAATGACGTAATGCGGAGCCGTGCCTTTGACGCGCAAGAGGGCTTCCTCGATTTGGGTCGGGAAGACGTTGACGCCGCGGATGATAAACATGTCGTCTGAACGGCCCTTGATTCGGGACATTCTCTTTGTCGTTCGACCGCACTTGCAGGGACCTTCGTCCAGAATGTACGCCAGGTCGCGGGTTCGGTATCGAATAATCGACATCGCCTTGCGGGACAGGCTGGTAATAACCAGTTCTCCCAGCTCGCCGGGCTTGACCGGTTCCAGCGTGTCCGGGTCAAGACATTCGAGAATGAAGCGGTCTTCCTGAACGTGCATGCCGTGCTGATAGACGCATTCTCCGGAAACGCCGGGACCGAACGCTTCGGAAAGTCCCCAGTTGTCGAAGACCATAATACCCAACGCGTCCTGAATGCGGTGGCGCATGTCTTCCGTCCACGGTTCCGAGCCGACGTGAGCGTATTTCAGAGGCAGTTCGTCTGGCGTGATGCCCTGTCGCTGCACTTCTTCCGCAATAACGGTTGCGTACGACGGCGTACAGATAAGCGTTTCCGGCTTGAGGTCCATCAGCGACATGACCTGTCGGGGCGTGTTGCCAGCCGCCAGCGGAATGACGGCTGCGCCGACGTTTTCGACGCCGTAATGCAGGCCAAACCCGCCGGTAAACATGCCGTATCCGAACGAGATCTGAACCAGATGGTGCGGCTGAAGCCCGCCGGCGACGAGGAATCGAGAGCACAAGTCCGCCCACGTGCGGAGGTCTTCCTGCGTGTACGCCATAAAGGTCGGTTTGCCGGTCGTGCCGGACGAGCCGTGAATTCGAGCTATTTCCGAACGATGAACGGCGATGTAGTCCAGCGGATACCCTTCGCGCAAGTCCTGCTTGGTGGTAAAGGGCAGACGGCGAATGTCGTCCAGCGTTTTAATATCTTCAACAGAAACGCCAGCTTCCTTGAATTTCTTTTGATACATCGGCACGATTGACATGCGCGCAACCGCTTCTTTAAGCCGATACAGCTGCAAAGCTTCCAACGCTTCGCGATCCATACTCTCCGCCGGATTCCAAATTCGCGGAGGAAATGAGAGGTCTTTCATAGGGGGTAGGGAAAACAAGTGGTAAGTGGTTAGTGGTAAGTGGTTAGCAGTTAGTAACACGCTTGCGTCCTAACCACTAAAAACTTACCACTTACCACTTCTAACTAATTATCTAAGGTTCGTAAACAGTTCTTCTGACGAAATGACGCGAATGCCGGCTTTCTGAAGGGCTTCGATAGCGAAATCGGGGTTGTCGAATCGAAGAATCAGAATAGCGGAATCTTCCATTTTGCGGGTGAACGCGTACATGTATTCGACGTTGACGTTGGCTTCATCAAAAACTTTCAGAACGCGAGCCAGTCCGCCGGGTTCGTCTTTGATTTCCGTTGCAACGACGTCGACGATTTTGACGACGCGGCCGTCGGCTTCCATGAGCTGCTTCGCCTTTTCCCAATCCTCGACAATCAGACGGAGAATGCCGAACTGTTCGGTATCCGCCAGAGAAAGGGTAACGAGGTTGATGTCGGCGTCCGCCAAATGCTTGCACACTTCGTACAGGCGTCCCGGCTTATTTTCCAAAAAAACGGAAACTTGCTTGATTTTCATGTTTTTTATCTCCTGTGAACTCGTCGTGTAAACGAACTCCGCAATGAAAAAAGAAAACTATAGTTATTCCTCTTATTATGTATTATATCCGATTTGTGCATTCAGTACAACCGGGGGGGGGAGAAAAAATTCTGTGGTGAGAATAAATAGCTGCGAACAGTGAGGAATGAGGAGTGAGGAGTGAGGAGTGAGGAGTTGACGCTCCGCGATCAACAATGGTTTTGCGCCTACGCTTGCGTAATTCCTCCCTCCTCACTCTTAACTCCTAACTAACCCTCCCGTCCCTCTTGTCAAGCGCGCCCTGCTCTGGTATAATCGCTATTATGTATTACAGAGACTATCACAATTCGAATCGTTTCAAGGGCTGCGATACGCTGCTCATTTCCATTAAACCGGAGCTGGTGGAACGCATCGTTCTCGGGGAAAAGAAGTACGAGTACCGAAAGTCGTTTCCGCCCATTACGGTCAAAAGACTGGTGATTTACTCGACGTTTCCGGTTCAGAAAGTCGTTGCCGTCGCGGAAGTTCTCGCCATGCGGGAGAACACGCCCTGGGCGATCTGGGAAGGCACAAAAGACGGCGCAGGCGTGTCCGAGCAGACGTACTACGAGTACTTTTCCGGACGTCCGAAAGCGTTCGCCTTTAAACTGGGAAAGATAGACGTCATCACCCCGCCAGCCTCGCTGTTTGACGTCGATGAAACACTTTCGCCTCCGCAATCGTATACAATATTAAAGCCCGAACAGGCGGAATTGTTTAT
>JAZRTH010000171.1:0-1312 GCA_045651945.1 Thermoguttaceae bacterium | reverse complement strand
CGACGCGTCCGCTCTGACCGGCGAGCCGTTGCCGGTGGAGCGCCGCCCGGGCGACGAGGTTTCTGCCGGGACGGTCAACCAGACGGGCGTCTTGGAAATCCAAACGGTTCGAGTCGGCGCAGACGCTGTTCCCGCTCAAATCGCGAAGATGGTCGAAGCCGCCGCAGCGGGAAAAGCCCCGCTCTCTCGCTTGGCGGATAAGGTTTGCGCCGTGTTTGTCCCGACGATTCTGTCGCTGGCGGTTCTCGCCTTTGCGTACTGGCTTGCCGCCGGGCAAACGGTCGAGTTTGCTTTGACGTGCGCTGTGGCGACGCTGGTTATTTCCTGTCCGTGCGCCTTGGGATTGGCGACTCCCACTGCCGTCATGGTTGGACTGGGCGAGGCGGCAAAACGAGGGATTCTGTTTAAGTCCGCCGCCGCGCTGGAATCGTTCGACCGCGTTGATACTGTCGTATTCGACAAAACCGGGACGATAACCCAGGGCGCGCCGTCTGTCGGAGACGTCTTCACGACCGGCGCCGTTACCGCAGACGCCCTGCTCTGCTGCGCCGCGAGTTTGGAATTCTGGGCGAGCGAAAAAAGGCAAGAGGCAGTAGGCAGTAGGCAAGAGGATAATTCTTTATTTGACCTAAAGACCAACGCGTTACATCCTCTAGCAGCCGCTATCGTTAATGAAGCGAAAAAGCGGGGCTTGAGTTATCCGCAGCCGTCAGACGTTCAATTGTTTCCTGGTAAAGGCATAGTTGGTGCGGTTGACGGGAGCGTGTGGACGCTGGGATCGGAACGGTTCATGACGGAACGGGAGATAGCGATTCCGCAAGATGTCAAAGACAAGGCGGAAGAGTTCGTTCAGTCCGGCCTACGCCCAATTTGGATTGGGAAAGACGGCGCAGTTGTCGGGCTGGTTGCCGTCTGTGATACGCTTAAAGCGGATGCGGCGGACGCTGTTGGTCGATTGCGGTCGAGCGGTCGACGCGTTGTCCTGCTAACCGGCGACAATCAGCGATCTGCTCAGACGATTGCGCAGTCAGCGGGAATTGAGACGGTAATCGCCGACGTCCTGCCGGGTCAGAAAGCGGAATCGGTTGCGGCGCTGCAGAAGTCGGGAAACGTCGTCGCCATGGTTGGGGACGGAATCAACGACGCTGTCGCGTTGGTTCAGGCGGACGTTGGCGTTGCCCTGGGAACCGGCGCGAACATTGCGGTGGAATCCGCCGACGTCATTTTGCAGCGTCCGGACGTGTGCTGCGTCCCGGAAGCGCTGCGAATCAGCCGGGCGGTCGTCGTCAATATCAAACAGAACCTGTTCTGG
>JAZRTH010000170.1:0-1393 GCA_045651945.1 Thermoguttaceae bacterium | reverse complement strand
GCTTTGCCGTCAAGGATACGCGGAAGCCTCCAAAAATCATTTGAACGTGGAATGACCATCTGTCCCACTGGTTCGCGGGCGTCTTCACCCGCTTTACTAGAAAGGCGGCTGACACAGCCGCGATCCAGTTGTTCGGGCGGGCATTTCTGCGAAATAGATGATTACCTGAACCGGCAAGGCGCCCAGGGACGGGCGCCATCCGAGAAGGTTTCTCGCTTCGTCGTTTTGTTATGCACACCTCGCGGCGTTTTTGTTCGCCTAGCGGCGAATGCGTAATTCCGCTCCCGGTGGGCGCTCCATTACCGCCTTCCATTAATTTCGTAACTCGCAACTATTAGGAGTATATCATGAACCATTCTCACCGTATTTTGACCGCGGTTTGCGCGGCGGTTTTTGTAACGGCGTCGCTTTTGGCGTCAGGCGTCAAGGCGGAGAAGCCGCAGATTGACTGCACGAAGATTCGCGGCGTCTGTTACGGCATTACGCCGGAAGAGCAGGCGCGGCGCGAGCTGGCGTACGGTTCCCGAGTCGGTCTGAATACGGTTCGGTTCTGGCTCAGCCCCGGGACTTTTCAAAGCAAGGGCGACGAGTACATTCAGCAGGTTGTCGCGTTCGTTCGCGTTTGCGATTCCTGCGGGTACAAGTCCATGCCGATTCTCTTTAATGGGAACATGCTCAATCCGAAGACGATTCAGCCGGAGGCGTACGAGGCGGCAGACAAGTTCACAACGGCGGTTGTCAATGCGCTCAAAGACGAACCCGGTTTGCTCATGTTCGACATGATGAACGAGCCGCTGTGCAATCCGTACATCAATCAGGCGCCATCCGATCAGCGCGCCGCCCGAAAAGAGGAGACGTGGTCGTTTTTGCGTCGGGAAATTGCTCTGGCGCAGAAACTCGCCCCGGATTGTCTGTTTACCGTCGGGTACACGACCGCGTTTGAGATTGAGGAATCGACGGCGAAAATGCTCGACGTTCTTTCTTTTCACGACTACAGCGAGTCCCGGGAACATGCCCGAAACAACTACGAGCTTGCCAAGCAGTGGTCTGAAAAGCTAGGCAAACCGATAATTCAGACGGAAACCGGGTGCCTGGCGCGCGCCAATTCCTACGAAATGGCGTTACAGTTTTGTAACGAATACAACATGGGCTGGATTCTGTTCAACCTGATGATTCGCGGTCGGTGCATAGACGAACACGGCATTTTCTATCCCGACGGCACGATTCGCGATGCCGGTACGATAGCCGCCATGTTCGGCTGTTACCGCAACCGGGGCGAAAATACGCCGATCGTTCCGCCCAACCCGAACCGGGAAGGCAAGGCAAATCGGGCGATTAAACTCATCAAAGACGCCCTGACGGAATACACGTCCGACGCGTTCGACTATCGCCG
>JAZRTH010000169.1:0-2183 GCA_045651945.1 Thermoguttaceae bacterium | reverse complement strand
GCGACGTTGAACTCGTTCCGGACATTGCGGAATACAAGTCCTCAGACGACAAGATTCTCAAGCCGAACAATCCGAAGTCAGACGTTTACATGGCGATTCTGCCGGGTAAAGCGGCGTTGTCGGCAAAACATATCGCGGCGGACAAACCGGCGGCTGTCGATTTGTCGGTCGTTGCCGGCCGTGACGCGACCCTGCGTTGGGAAAAGGATTCTGTCAAGCTGGCGGTCGATCAGGCGGTTGAAAACAAACTGTATCTCGACGCCAAGCTCGGAGAAGACGATACAATTACGTCTGTCGAAATGACGACGGGCGCTCAGTACAAGATTGAACGTCCAGACGCCGTCTACTGGCAGGCGCCGGTTCTGTTCGGGCAGTCGTCCGCGGAACCGTTCAAGATGACGGCTTCCTATATCCCGTACGTTAAAGGCTCTGCTGATTGCACCGTTGAAGTTGCCGAAGCGGCGGTTCCGGCTGAAATCAAGATTGTCCCGCAGTATGTAACAACCAACCCGGCTCCGGGGTCGGCGGTTGCCTTGGCGGTGGAAGAACTGCTTTCCGGCGACTCGGAATTCAAGGAAGTTGAACCGTCGGCAATCGCGTGGGACGTCCCGTCTGGCGTGTACTGGAATCCGCCGGGAGTCGGAACGCGTCCGGAAGTTATCTTCCCGGATAACGCCGCCGGCGCGTATACAATTCAGGCGCGATACGCTGGCAAAGCCGCGTCGCTGACCCTGACAGCCGACAAGTCAACTCTCGATCCGAACGATCCGGAGGTTGAAATATTCGTCAAACGATACCCGCCGGGAATCTTCGTTCCGGTTGATTCTTCGCAAGGGTACGCTATCGTCTTGAAGAAGGGCGACCGAGAAGAAATGGCGACCAACGTTCAATGGGGACCGAACTTCGAATCGGAATTCGTCGAATGGACGGCGCCGGTTCTCAAAGCCCTCAAGCCGAATTATCTCCACTGGATGGAAGCGAAGGTTGGAAACCGTTCCGTTCGCTGGTACGCTCAGACGTGCGACCTGTACGCGGAAGGCATGAAACGCGAAGCGGAACCGGGTCAGCCGACGTCGGTTCAGCTGCTGTGCGATCAGGGAGAAGAAGTCAACGTCCCGGTCGGCGCGAAGTTTACCGACTTCCGCGTTATTGCCAAGTTCGGCAAGAGAACCAAGCTCGTAACCGCCAAGGCGACGTTCTACGCCACCGGCGACAAGAAGAGTTCTACTCCCAACAACGGCGCGATTGAAGCTCTGGCGCCCGGCAGCGCAACGTATACTGCCGAGTACATGGGCGTTGAATCCGACGAAAAGATCAAAGTCAACGTTGTTGAAGATCTCGATATTGACTCAATGAAACTCATTCCAGACAAGGAAATTCGTCTGTTGACCAACAACGGCGAAATGGCGACCTTTGAAGCGGAAGGGTTCAAGAACGGGAAGTCAATCGGTTTGATTACCGCGTTCCCAGCCCTGACCTGGGCGTCGTCAGACCCGAACGTTGCGACAATGCAGGCTAACAAGGCGTTGGGTAAAGAAGTCGGCAAGGCGAACGTAACCGCGTCGATTAACAACGTTACCAGTTCGCCGGCTGTTGTCGAAGTTGTAGCAACCATTCAGGAACAGTTCGGTCCGGTCGAATCGGTTGTCAACATGCGAGTTGGCGAATCCCGCGTTTTGGGCAAGGACGTCGCCATCGTTCGAGGAAATACAGACTTCAGCAAGATGTGCACCGTCGTTTCCGGCAACCCGGCGTGCGTTGAATACAACGCGGCTATGAACGCGATTGTCGGCAAGGCGCCTGGCATCTCGGTTGTAACGTTCCTCATGGGCGACAAGAAGGCGACTATTACCGCTATCGTCAAGGGCTTGACGGCGGAAGAACTCAAGGACATTCAGGAAAACGGCGAGATTCTCATCGAACCGGCGGCGGCGACCATTTCCGTTGGTCAGGCGCTCGAACCGCGAGTTTACGTTGTAACGCCCAGCGGCTTGAAGATCGACAGAACGGCGTCTGCCGTGTTCTCGTCACAAAATAAAGAGTCGGCGGAAGTCCGCGGATTCCAGGTTTGCGGCTTGCAGCCCGGTACATCCACGATTTCTGCAACGATTCCTGAATTAATGGTCAGAAAAGTTCGCGGCAACTGCGAACTGACGGTTGACAACAATCCGATTACCGAAATC
>JAZRTH010000168.1:0-1569 GCA_045651945.1 Thermoguttaceae bacterium | reverse complement strand
CCGAACTGGAAGACGAGTTCGACGCCCCGTTCGGCGGCCGCCGTTCTTTCGCGACGCTGCAAAAGCTCAGGGCGAAGAAAAACGCAAAGAATAAGGCGAACGAGAATTAATCATTTCGCCATGCGCTATTGGAACCGCGCTATCGAGCAGCGTATAGACAAGTTACAATGAAAGAGTTCTGTTTATTTCTCAATGAGTCTTAGCGATATATTTTGCCGCACTTGACGCATTCGTTTTTCTTTTCGCCGTATCCGCATTGATCGCACAGACGGGCGGGAATTCTCACGCCAGGTCTGCCGCATTTAATACAATAACGTCGAATTGAAGAGCACTGTGGGCAAAGCAACGCCTGTATTCGCGCGCCGGACTGACCGCAGCGAACGCAGACAAATCTTTTATCGCCCCCGCCGCAATGCTCGCACAGGAACGCCCACGTTCCAAAGCAGGGAGTTAATCCACAATAAAAACCGGTCTCAGCGTTGATTCCATCGCAATCGGAAAAGACGAAAGGAAAGTCCCCAATGGCAGGGAATTCAGTTTCATCGCAAGCGGCAAGCGGCGAACTATCGACACATTGGCACGAATCGCAGGCAAACGCCTCAGCGGAAGCCAATGCCAATACTAAAAACAAAACAGGCGCTTTCATCATGATGCGTCTCCAATAGGCGGGAAATTACAGGCAGGGATTGGGGAGGGAATAAGCAATGAACGCAAAGCGTCTCTTCAATTGCTCATTGCTTATTATAAAAAGAAATCTGTCAAAAACAAGCCCATAATGGGCTATTTTTAATAAAATTTCTTAAAATTTTTGATTTTTTCAAGGGAAACAGGTATTGCTTAGGGGGGGCGGGTATTACCCGCCTATAATAAATTGCTTTATTATTATTCGCGGACAATGTCCGCTCCCCGGAAACGTTCCCGCCATGCCTCAATTTATTCCAGCGTCGGATAAACCTTCTCGCCTTGCAGCTGTTTGTTCTGCTGTTCCGGTTCGTAGACGCTGAAAAACGGCGAGAGCATATCCAGCCAAAGAGCGATTCGATGTCGTTCTTCTTCTGACAATTTAACCCCGTAATGACCGACAGGGTCGGTTCCCAAGTGGACGTGGGTATCATCTAGCCCGGCTTTTTCGGAGGCATAACCTCGTCCTTCTGCCCGTGCGGCTTCGCACCCTTTGTCGAGCAGCGGCAAAAGCGGAGATTTCAGCGCGCCGAACTGACCGGGCGTCGTCCGGACGGAGGAGCCGTAATCGTAGAACCCCCAGCCATTATACATCAAATTGTAATAAGAATGATAAAACGCCGCACCGTTCTTCTTATAGAGCGGTTTACCCGCCAGAGAGAAGGTCTTGCTCTCAGGCTTTTCATGACATTCGACGCAGTGTTTGTCCAGAACGGGCTGAACGAGGTCGATGAAGTTGGCGGGACGGCTTCCTTCGACGTCGGGAACAGGGACGGACGCCGGGCGGGTACACGCCTGCGGCAGGACGCTCGACGACCGGGTAATCTGTCCTTTGGGTTCGTGACAGCCCACGCAGGAGACGTTGTCGCCAGGCTGGAAGTACGTCCC
>JAZRTH010000167.1:0-1776 GCA_045651945.1 Thermoguttaceae bacterium | reverse complement strand
AAAGGACGCGTTCTGCTGGTCGAAGTTGGCGGCGGGAATACGCTTTTAACGGTTTTGCAAAACGGAAAGCTTGTCAATGCAGTTTCTGTCGATACCGGAACGGTGCGTTTGCGAGAACAGTATCAAAGCGTTGAAATGCTGCCTATTCAGTATTTACAGCGACTTGAGGCGCATATCGACAACGTCATGTTCACCTCCATTAATGCTCTTCATCTGGGATCGATTGATCGCATAATTGCTGTCACGGGAGGTTCTGCAACGTCAATTTCCAAACTGGTGGTTGGCGGCGGCGCTGATAAAACTTTGGAAACGCTGGAAGCCAAAAACATCGAAAAGTTTGTTGAGCATTTTTCTGATAAAAGCGAACTGGAATTAAGCCGGGATTATCAAATTCCCTTTGAAGAAGCGCAGAGAATCATTCCCACCTGTACAATTTTCCGTTATCTGCTTCGTCAAACCAACCTGAAAAAGATGCACCTTTGCGCGGCAAAGATGATCGACGGTCTGGTTAAAAACATGGCGTTGAATATATCTGGAAAGGAAGACAAGTCCTGGTCGGAGGGCGTGATTGACTCCGCTCGCGCTCTGGGCGAGAAATTCCTTGTTGACCTGGATTACTCTTCCCGTCTGGCGGACTGCGCGGTCAATCTGTTTGACATGTTCAAAGACCTGTCCGGCTTGACGCCGCGTCATCGGCTTATGCTTTACGCTGCCGGGCTGCTGCACGAAGCTGGATATTTTCTCGCCGCCAGAGCGCACCACAAGCACACGTACTATTTAATCGCCAATTCAGATATTTTCGGATTAAGCCGTCTGGATATTGATATTGTCGCCCAAACGGCGCGATACTATCGCAAGTCGCCGCCCAAGCCGACTCACGAGTATTACATGGCGCTGCCCAGAGAACAGCGGGCGGTCGTTTCAAAGCTGTCGGCGTTTTTACGCGTTGCGGACGCCGTTATGCAAGGAGTCGGTTCAGACCTTTCCGGGGTAGAGCTGATTCGAGAAAACGATAATTTAATAGTACAGTGTTCTCCCGGCGTTGATCCGGTTTTGATGAAAAAACTTTTATCCACTCAGGGACGCCTGTTTGAAGATCTCTATGGCGTCAACATCGTTCCGGGAGAGAAATAATAAAGTAAGTGGTAAGTGGTAAGTGGTAAGGACGCAAGCGCTGCCCCTACTAATCACTAACCACTAACCACTATTATCTCTTTTGTAATCCCACGCCTAAAGGCGTGGGATTCGTTGTAATAATTAGCTAAGCGTTACTCTTTAAACGTATCAGCTGGGATTGACTGCCCGTCTTTGTAATTGCACAGACAGTAAAACAGGAACGGATCAACGCCATAACTGATAGATCGAACGCTGCTGTCAACCATGCAGAAGTTGATCGAGTCTCCGTGCGGAGATCCCCATCGAGACGGGGACGTGTACCCGGCTTTATCCTGAATGGGAATCCAGTAATTCTTGCTCAGATTCTGTCGGGTAAAATAAGCTCTAGCTGTATTGATTCGGGCTTCTGTGTAGTTCAAATCGCCGTTAGACATGTTGAGCAGCTTTTCGTCTGACCCGCCCCAGCGAATCGTGTCACGGTCGTAGCCCTGATCCCATCCCTGGTCGTCGTCGCTGGCGGCTCCGGTATAATACTCGTCCGGATTGACGTGTCGTTCGCCAATCATAATTGTATTGGACGCTCCGTCCTGTTCGGAAATGGCGTGAGTCGTCTGTCCGGCTCCGGCGCAGAAACAGCCAGTTGTGTCGGTAATCGTATTC
>JAZRTH010000166.1:0-1948 GCA_045651945.1 Thermoguttaceae bacterium | reverse complement strand
CTTTTTAAACGACCATCAACGAGGTTATAGTATACCTTTGCTTCCCGTCTGTAAAATTAATTACAGAACGAACAAGTAGTAAAACCAGAAATTTGCTAGCGGTGCGCGAACTGGGAGCGGCGCCTCGCCGTAGCTTTATTTCTTGTGGCGAATCTTGGAACGCATCTTGCGCTTTTTTCGACCCAGCTTTCTACGACCTTTTCCGCTAACTTTCGTTCCCACGGTTTATCTCCTTACGTTGTTTAAAATTGTTTATTCATCAATCCCTGATTTCTCAGGAAAACCTTAAAATTATTTTTGAGCGATTATTTTACTCTTTTTTCCAATTTCCACAAGGGGGGGAGGAAAGAGAAATTTTGAGAAAATTACTTGCTACAATTGCACTCAGTTGAGCCCGGTTCGCGGGCGTTTCGCCCGCCGAAGGATTTTAAGCCGCAAAGCACGCAAAGAGCGCAAAGTTTTTAAAACTTCTCGAACATCCTCCGCATCTCCGCGGCTCCGCGTGAGTCCTTCCCGGGCTTACGCAAACGCCCGAGAACGCTCAAACTACTTCGCCGCCGGCTTGAGTAAATCGGCGACGAAATCGCGCGTGTACATGTCCAAGCCCCAGGACGGAGCGCAGAAGGCGATGTTATCGACAATCTTGTCGAACGCGTCGAGCGGCAAGTCCGCCTGAGTAAACGTAATCGGCGCCCCGATGCTTTCGTACCACTTTTCCAGCCGGGCGACGCCCTGTTCGATTGCTTCGTCTTCGTCCTTGTAGGTAACGCCCATGACGTTGCGGGCGAACTGAACCAGACGTCGCTTGTAGAGGTCTTTGACTTTTCGCATCCAGCACGGCATCGCAACCGACAGCGACGCGCCGTGGGCGGTGTCGTACAGGCAGGACATCGAATGACCAATCAGGTGAGCGGGATAGACTGCGTTTTCAACGCCAGCCAGCAGCTGTCCGTTCCACGCCATCGTGGACGCCCACATCATGTTGGCGCGAGCGTTGTAGTCCGTTCCGTTGGCGACGCATCGGGCGGTGTATTCCATAACCGTTCGCATGAGCCCTTCAGCGTAGGCGTCCTGAATGGGCGTTTCCGGGTCAGAGTTGGTAATGTACCCTTCCACAATATGAGCGAAAATATCGACGCCGGCGAACGCCGTGTACTTCGCGCCCAGCGAGAACGTAGCAGTCGGGTCGAGAATGGACACCTTCGGCATAAGGCACGGAACGATAAGCCCGAACTTCTGCTGGGTTTCTTCGTTGGTGATAACCGTCCCGCCGTTCATTTCCGTACCGGTAGCCGCGACTGTCAGAACGTCGCAAATCGGCAGCGCCTTTTCCGCCTGAGCCTCGCCGGAATAGAAATCCCAAACAGAGCCGTCGTAAAGAGCGCCCAGCGCGATCGCCTTGGATTCGTCGATAACGCTTCCGCCGCCCAGCGCGACGATGAGGTCAACGTTTTCCTGTTTCGCCAAATCGGCGCCCGCCTGCGCGTGCGACAAGCGCGGGTTCGGGCTGACGCCGGAATATTCCACGAATTCCAGCCCCGCTGCCTTGAGCGAGTCGACAACCGCGTCGTAAAGACCGTTCTTTTTAACGGAGCCGTGTCCGTAGACCAGCAGCGCCTTCTTGCCAAACGCCGACGCCTCCTGACCAATCTGCTTGATCGTATCGCGTCCAAAAACGATTTTAACTGTGTTCTGATACGTAAAATTCTGCATGGCTGTTGAATGAAGTTAAGGGAATAGGGAGTAGGGAACAGGGAGTAGTTTTTTTCATTCCCATTTCCGTTATTATACCAGACAGTTCCAAAATAAGAAAGAGGGGCTAACGGGAAATGTCGCAAAATGATATTTAAGAAAAAAAGCTGGGAGGATTCTGGGATAGGCTGGGAGGATTCTGGGATAGGCTGGGAGGATTCTGGGAAAAATCTGGGAGAAGCAGAAAGTTCCCAGT
>JAZRTH010000165.1:0-4269 GCA_045651945.1 Thermoguttaceae bacterium | reverse complement strand
GTATCTCTGGAGGCGTCGCACCGCTGAGCCAGCGTGCCGAAGCAAATCGCCTGCGCTTCGTACGCCAGCTGCTCCCATTGAGGCGTATACTGCATGTTGTCCCAAGCGACGTTTTCGTGAATGACGAATGTGGGCTTGTCCGGCTTGGAAACGTCAACGTCAACCGTTGAGGTGGGCAGATTGTCGTCAATTTGAATACAAGACGTATCCACGCCGCGACTGGCAAGATAATCTGTCAGTTCCTTACCCAAAGCATCGTTTCCAACGCGAGAGAAAAGGCTGGCGGGCAGCCCCCATTGAGTCGCGTGATAGGCGACGTTTGCCAACGCGCCAGCTGGACGGCGACTATCGCCTACGCAGTCCCAAAGCAATTCTCCGATTCCGATTATTTTACGATTATCCATGGCGGTATAGTAAATCAATAAGATTCATCCTTATGAAGCTACTAGCCTTTTATTAGCTGTTAGCTATTAGCCGCTAGCCATTAGCTTGGTTAATGGTAGTACTTAGTGTTAATTGTTAAAGCTGGAATCCTAAATAGCAAAGCTAGTAGCTAGAAGCTAATAGCTAATAGCTTAATCCGGAAGCTAGCAGCTAGAAGCTATCAATAAAACGTCTCGACGCCCATTTCGCCGCGCTGTTTCGGGACGATGTCCTGAGCGATTTCCGACCAGAGCGGGTGTCCGGTTCCTCGCATGGGGAACCCGAGTTCTTTTCTGGTGAGATAGTTTACCAGCGGTTCGCCCGCCTTCCAGCGGCGAAGGTTTTCGCAGAACATGTACGTCATGTTCTCGATTCTCCAGCGGCTCTGTCCGGCGACGTGCGGCGTAATTAACACGTTCGGACGCTCCCACAGCGGGCTTTCCGGCGGAAGCGGTTCCGGGTCGGTAACGTCCATAACCGCGCCGATAAGCTGCTGGGAATCCAGCGCCGCAACCATCGCGTCGTGATCAACCAAAGCTCCGCGAGCCATGTTGGCGAACAACGCGCCCTTTTTGAATTTGGAAAATCTTTCTGCGTTAAACGTCTTGCGAGTAAACTGGTTCAACGGCAGACATGTAACAACGACGTCCGCCTTGGGCAAAACGTCGTCTAAAGCGTCTGCCGGATAGAGTTCGTCGACAGTCGGCGGGAGAACTTTATCCGGAAACAGATCGACCGCCATAATCTTGCCGCGGAACGGGCGCAGCAGTTCTGAAAGTCGGCGCCCTACCCCGCCCAATCCGACGATGAGAACGGTTCGATACGTCAAATCCCAAGTCGGACGGCGCGTAAAATCGCGAGTCGATTCCGCCAGAACAAACGTTTTCAGACGGCGCATCCACCCGGTCAGCAAAGCGATGGTATGTTCCGCCACCTGGTCGGAAAGCACGCCAGAAGCGCTCGTTACGTGAATCGAGGAATTAATCGTTGCCGGAACAAGGCAATGATCCATTCCCGCTGCGGACGACTGAATCCACTCAAGGCGTCCTTTTTCGACAACCGCGTCCCAGTCGATGCCCGCCGCGCCGGTCAGCTTGCCGTGTCCGCAGTAAATATCCGCGTCGAAAATAGCTTCTTTGATTTCTTTTTGACCAACTGAAATAATATTGTATTCCAGCCCGGCGGCCTGAGTGATTTGCTCTATTTGAGCGTCGTTTACAGGATAACAAAGAACGATGTTTTGCATGATAATAAAAAAAGCTATTAGCTGTTAGCTGCTAGCTATTAGCTTGATTAATGGTAATTCTTAGCGTTAATTGTTTGAGTTTGAATCTAAAATCCCCAAGCTAGAAGCTAGTAGCTAGTAGCTAGAGGCTTAATTATTAGCTGCTAGCTATTAGCCGCTAGCTGTTAGCTTGGTTATTGGTAGTTCTTGGCATTAATAGTTTAAGTTTGAATCTAAAATCACAAAGCTGGTAGCTAGTAGCTAGAAGCTAATAGCTTGGTTCTCAATGCTTTGAAAAACCCTGCTCAGCTATCGCAATTCGCTTTTCAATAAGAGTTCGAATCTGTTTATCAGCAATGGACGGCAACGCTTTGGCATACCATTTACTGGCATGCTCTCTGAACTGCTTTTGCATTGGAATGGGATCTTGAGCCAGATTCCACCAGTTATTAGCAACAATCAAAACGCTCCGAACGTCCTCCTGATTCACAGAGATTTCATTTTGAGCGGCGTTTCGGACCTGTTCATTATCGCTCAACGCCAAAAATTTAAGCCCGTTTTCCCAGTCGTTCTCAATCTCAATGCACCATCGAGCGCCAAGATTTGCTTCTGCCGAAGAAACGGTTTCATTCGCCTCCATTTTTTTCTGAGCTAAACGAACGGATTCCCACCAGGCAGATCGTTTGGAGAAAAATTCTTTATAACGATACGCTTCAGCGCGACAGGTTTTATCAGCGCTGCGAGCGCAAGACTCATAAACAACGTCTGCTATCTGCTGAGCTTTATAAAACTCCTTTTTTTTTATCAGGTCAGCCTCAGCCTGACGAGCAGAAGATATCAATTGGGCAAAATCCGCGTTGGAACGAGCTTTTTGTCCTAATTGAACAAACTGTTCCAACATGTCGACGTCTTCCAGAACGACGCCGGAAGACAGAGGCGGATTCGCTTGCGTTACAACTGTTACATCAGACGGCTCAACCGTTGGCGGTTCAATAATTACCGGTTTTTTGGCGATTGGAGCGCTTGACGCAACGGACGGCGCTTCAGGGACGCTCGCCAACTCCGGAATTGCAGGCGGTACGGGAGCTAAAGGAGCCTCTGTCGCAGCAGACAATTCAGGAATTACAGGAGGCGTCGGAGCCGTTGGAGACGCCGACGTCTCCAATTCGCCTAACGGCGGAAGTTCCGGGATTTCAGAGTCGTCCATGTTCAATACTTTCGGAACGACGGGTGAAACAGGACCTGAAAGATTATCAGAAGGAGAATTATCAGGAAGCGCAGGTTCTTCCGGAGCAAGAGGATCAACTATAATCTCAGGCGCATCTTCCGAAGGTTTTTCAATAGTAGTTTCGTCTTGTTCTAACGGCTCTTCTACAGTCGCTTCTTCGACGTCAGGCGTTTCAGGCGCAGCCGGCTCGTCGACCGCGGGTTGTTCAACAGCCGGCGGTTCAGGCGCAGCGGGCTCGTCAGCCGCGGGTTGTTCAACAGCCGACGGTTCAGGCTCAGCCGGCTTATCAACTTTGGGTTGTTCAACAGCCGGCGGGTCAGGCTCAACAAGCTCATCTTGAGCTGGAGCGGAGGGTTCTTCTACGGGCGCTAAAGCGTCAGGAGAAGGCAGATCGTCAACCTTCGTCTCTTCGCCAGGAATATCCGTTACAGGGACTTCCAGAAATTCGACAGACGAGTCAACGTCGACGTCGACGTCAACAGGCGCGTTAACATTGACGTCCATTGTTAAAACGTCTTCCTGCTGAACTTTAAGAACTTCCAATTCCTTTTGCGCTTGAGTCTCTTTATAATCCGGCAGCGTTGTAACGGAATCGCCATAATTCTCAGGAGGAATTGTAACAACCATCGGATAGATGCAGAACGTCGAAACGATAACCGTTAAAATGCTCAAAACAAAGGAAGACAACACGGACGCAGCGCCGAGTTTTCCCAGATGCGTAACCCCGGCGCGGCCGGTTTTTCTTAAGTAGTTGTCGTATTCTTCTTTCTTTGCGGAATCGGAAATGCGATCGCGGGCGCCGTCAATTTTCCTGGACATTTCCGTTACCGTCTGATACAACTCGGCAATTCGCTGCGAGCGTTTTTCATAAGCGGCGGCGATTTTTTGCGGATCGCCCTCGAAATCGTCGATTCCCAGAAGCTGATAATCCGTCGGATCCTCGTCTTTTAACGATGAAATCCCAAGCATATCCCGATATGGATTAAATTCTTTTTTACTCACAAAACAATCCTTTCAATTTAAGGGAAAAGGAAATCGACGCTGAATTTGACATCAATAAAATCAGGTCGAATTTCCTGTTCTTAATTTTTTACTGGCAGCAGCAGGCGGGCGCCCGGTTTGACGCGGTCGACGCTGCCGGAAAGCAGTTCCTGATTAAGAGCGTACACCTGAGAGCAATACAGGATGCTGCCCAATTCCCGGCGGGCTATTTCCATTACGCTTTCCTCCTGGTCGACTATATAAACGCGAGTTCCAGCTGGAACGGAGTCTGCTGTCGGTTGAACCGTGGGAGACGCGGCGCTGCGAACGGGGCACAAGTCCGGAAACTGCCGTTCCAGCGTCTCCGGAGGAGGCGTCATAATTTGAATGGGTACAGGGAACGACTGAGGAT
>JAZRTH010000164.1:0-3725 GCA_045651945.1 Thermoguttaceae bacterium | reverse complement strand
CGGGCAATGGGATCGCGTCGGCGCCGATATTGCCGCCGTCAAACAGACGATCGGCTCGGTTCCCCTCAAGGTCATTCTGGAATGCGGCTATCTCAACGACGACCAGATCGCTCAGGCGGCGATTACCGCGGCGGACGCTGGCGCGGACTGGGTCAAGTCCGGAACCGGCTGGACGGAAAAGAAGACGTCCGTTCACACCATTGAAGTCATGAAACATGCTGTCGGCGCCCGCTGTCTGGCCAAAGCCGCCGGCGGCGTCCGCGACCTCGACACCCTGCTGGCTATGTACGACGTCGGCGCCAGACGATTCGGCATCGGCGTCCGCACCGCCCGAGCCATCCTCGAAGCCGCGGCGGCTCAAGAGAGGCAATAAATGGAAGGCGGTAATGAAGGGAGCGCAGCGAGCGGAATTACGCAGTTCGCCGTTAGGCGAACCGAAACGCTGGAATTATGTTTCCGTATAGAGTTTACCAAATTGCATCAGAAGCCTCACGCAAAGAACGCGAAGTCCGCAAAGTAATTTAAACCGACGCGAAGCGTTCAACTAGAACAGCGTTAGCGGTTCAATGTTCCTAGCCGTGAGTTTTAACCCACGGAATATAAATAACCGACGCAAAGCGTTCATCTCACTTACCACTAACCACTAACCACTTCCCCCCTAACCCCAAAACAATCATGAAAAGATTCCCCGCTCTTTTATCGTTGTTTTCCGTCCTGACGTTAACGCTCTCGGCGTTTTCCAGCACAATGTATGCGGATGAGGACAATATAGATCATTCAGGTAACCGTTTCATTGGCTTCGGAACATCACACGACCATGCAAGAGCTGTAGCTGTCGGGGGGGGTACGCCAGAAAGCGAGCGAGCTGTTGCGTTGGGATTGCAATGGATTGCCAATCATCAGCTTCCTAATGGTTCATGGAGCTTTAATCATCAATTAGCGCCTTCATGTCAAGGCGCATGCAAAAATCCCGGCAAATATGACAAAGAGTACAATGCCGCTACCGGCTTGGCGCTGCTGTCGTTCCTCGGCGCCGGCGTAACTCATAAGGAAGGTCGATACAAGAAAAACGTATATAATGGTCTCAATTTCCTTTTAAAAAATGGTAAAACAACATCTAAGGACGACGACTTTTTTATAGGATATCCAGAGGACTGCGTCATTTTTGTAGAATCCAAAGGCACGATGTACTCTCATGGAATTGTCGCTATCTGCCTGACAGAAGCGTATGCCAAAACCAGAGATAAAAGATTGCTTCCTGCCGCTCAGGGAAGTTTAAACTATATCTATTTCCATCAGGATCCTAACGGCGGCGGATGGCGTTATATTCCCCATCAAGCAGGCGACATATCGGTAACAGGCTGGCAAATGGCGGCTATTAGAACCGCCAATACGACGAACTTGGACGTTCCAGATAAAGTAGTCGTCAAGGCGTCGCGTTTTCTGGATTCCGTTCAGACTGACTCCGGCGCCAAATACAAATACGGTTATTCAGCCCCCGGCGAGGGCCCGTCAACTACTGCTGTCGGTCTGCTGACTCGTATGAATTTTGGATGGGAGCATGACAACCCGGCTTTACAGCGCGGGGTAGAATGGCTTTCACAAAGAGGTCCCCACAAGACAGACAGCTACCATAATTACTACGCCACTGAGGTCATGTTCCAGTATAACGGACCGATGTGGGAAAAATGGAACGCTGTTATGCGCGATCAACTGGTTAATTCCCAGGTTCAGCAAGGACACGAAAAAGGTTCGTGGTATCATGCAGGTCCGTGGAGCGATCCCGGCGGACGTCTGTACGACACCGCGATGTCGACAATGATTTTGGAAGTCTACTATCGACACCCGCGGATTTACAAAACGAATAAAGGTCAGGAATGACATCGCAAAAATAATTCCCCCTTCCCCCCAACCCTAATTATTCAAACAGGAAAAACATTATGAAAAGAACGTCATTTTTATCGTTGTTACTTCTGCTTTTCGTCGTTGCGCCGGTTATGGCTCAAGACGCCGTTCAGACAAACGGACAGAAGTTCACGTTTGACAAAATCGAATGGACGGCGCAGTCGCCGGACGTTACCCGCGGAACCGTCGCGCTGACGGACAAGTCCGCTGCGATTCGCTTGACAGCGTTGGGCGACACCAACATGTGGGGCGAACGCGCCGCCGCGCCGATTGCGTTCTTCCCGACTCCGGATGGGAACTTCGCTTTTGAAGCCTGCGTTACGTACGACGGTCAAAGCGCTCAGGCGGTTGCTGGACTTACGGTTTTCAACGGACAGGAAAACGGCATTCCCCGATTCACCTACGGTCTGGATCAATGGAACGGAACGACGCTGGTTAAATTCCAGGGGCTTCCCCCTCAGATGAACAATCCCGCTATTGCGAAAGAGTTTCGCGGCGTGAACAAGGTTTGGCTGCGTCTGGAATGTTACCGCAAAGCGCTGACAAACCGTCCGTACGATCTGTTTATCGCGAAGTTTAAGCTGCAGGAATGTCCAGACTGGACGGAGCTGACAGCGTTCCAGGACGCCTGCGCCAACGACGTCTGCGGTCTGTTTATCAAAACCGCCGGGCCGCGCAGCGCCGAGTTCAATCAAATCTCGGTCGAAAAGCTCGCTTCAAATCTGTACGTTCAGGAACCGGAAAAGGTTGCTGACCCGGAAGAAGTCGCGAAGATTACCGGCGGACATCCGATTCTCTTTATCGCTCGAAATCAGTATCTCCGCGATCATCACAACACCGCGACGATGTTCCAAAACGGGGAAGTCAACGAAGGGTCTTTCCGCGGCGGTTCCGCCATGAAAATGATCGACGTCGCCGATGGTGGGAAGATTAAAACTCTGCTCGAATGCCCGGAAGGCATTATTCGAGACCCGGAAATCTCCTACGACGGCAAACGGGTTCTGTTCTCCATGCGTAAAAACAAGGCGGACGATTTCCACATTTACGAAATGACGCTGGCGGACAAGTCAGTTCGTCAGATTACCTTCGGCAAAGACCTGTCGGACATTGACCCCAACTATCTGCCCAACGGCAAGATTGTTTTCTCGTCCACCCGCGAGCCGAAATACTGCATGTGCAACCGCCATATCATGTGCAATCTGTACACGATGAACCCGGACGGCTCCAACATGATTCAAATTGGTCACAGCACGCTTTTTGAAGGGCACGCCAGCGTCTTGTCCGACGGTCGAATTATTTACGACCGCTGGGAATACGTTGATCGCAACTTCGGCGACGCTCAGGGTCTTTGGGTAACCAACCCGGACGGAACGAGCCATCTGCTTTACTACGGCAACAACACCGGCGCGCCGGGCGCGTTCCTCGAAGCCAGAGAAATCCCTGGCACAACAAAAGTCGTCTGCACGCTGGGGTCTTGCCACGACCGACCGTGGGGCGCGATTGGAATTCTGGACAGAACCAAGGGAATCGAAGGCTCGGACGGCGTCGTTAAAACGTGGCCCTCGCACGCGATGAACCTGATCAACGTTCACGGATCCTACGACGCCATGATGCAAATCAATCCCAAAATGGAAGACCCGTTCCCGATTGACGAAAACAACATTCTCGTTACGCGTCAGCTGGAAGGCAAAGGCGAAAAGACCGGCATTTATCTGCTTCGCATGAACGATTCCGAAATCAAGATTTACGAAGAAGAGAATTCCGGCTACGGCTGCTTTGAACCGATTGTCGTCGCGCCGCACGAAAAGCAGCGTGAAATT
>JAZRTH010000163.1:0-5397 GCA_045651945.1 Thermoguttaceae bacterium | reverse complement strand
TAAACTCACCAACTCCTTGGCTCACAGAACGACATGGCTACGATCCGACTTGGAACAGGCGGCGTATCCGTCGGAAGCGCAGCGTCAGGCTCAAAGCCCCAGGAGTTTCTAAACCAGATGTAAACATCGCGAACCTTGCCGATCGCGCCAGACTGAACGATTTCGACAACGCGGCGGTACGTGTCCTCCGCATGAATCTGCGTGCCCATCTGGGTGCAGAGTTTCTTTTCCTCCGAGACGGTTTGCATCAACCGGGTTTCGTAAATGCTGTGCGCCAGCGGCTTTTCGCAGTAACAGTGAAGACCCATTTTCATCGCCATCACAGCCGGCGCGGCGTGAGTATGGTCAGGCGTAGAGACGACAACGGCGTCCAGGTCTTTGACGCTTTCCAGCAGCTTGCGATAGTCGGCAAACTTCTGCGCCTTCGGAGCCGACTTGGCGGCGGTATCCAGAAACCGGGCGTCGATGTCGCACAGAGCGACGATGTTCTCGCCCAAAACAGCGTGATAGTTTGCTGACGCGCGATTGGCGACGCCGATAATCGCCAGGTTCAATTTTGAACTGGGCGCTTTGTCTTGACAGTACGCGGGAACGGAAACGCTGACAGCCGACAGCGCCGCGGCGGCTGTCCCAGCTTTGAGAAAATCACGACGGGAAAAACGAGTTGACATGGCAGGAATGTTAGTTAGGAGTTAGGGGTTAGATAAATTATCAATTAGCAATTTGCAATTAGCAATTAACGCAAGCGACCAACGGGAACGGCGCCTCGCAGCCGCAAAGCGACAATTGCTAATTGATAATTGACAATTGCTAATTGTTACAGCGTCCATCCTTCTCTGTATGGAACTTCAATCATCGCGTTGGCGGTTTCGGAGTTCGTCTTCATGGCTTTGGCATCCCAGACGAGACTTTCCCCAGTGCGGTACGCCAAAGCGCCAAGCAGAATCGTTTCCGTCAGGCGACCGCCGTAGCTGAACCGGCACAGGCAGTCTTCCGGTTTGTTGTCGCGAATCGCCTGCAGCCATTCCTGATGATGTCCGATGGATTTGGCAATCCAGGGTTCCGGGGCTTTGTAGTCTTTGAAGTTCTCAACCGGATAGAGGACGCGAGAGCCGTAGTCGGCAAAGAGTTGTCCCTTTTCGCCGTCGAACAGAACGCCCATAAAGCGGTCGGGAATGTTCTTCTGCTTGAGAATGTCCGGACGCTTTCCGCCGTCAAGCCAGTGCAGATTAACAGCCGGCTGTTCGCCGTCGGCTTCGAACGTATAGTCAATTTCCAAATTGAGCGGGCAGCATTCCGGGTTGACCGCAGGACCGTCAACGACTTTGATTGTCTTGCAGTCTTTGAGCTTGAGCGCCCAGAACGCCAGGTCCATGATGTGAGCTGCCATGTCGCCCAGCGTGCCGTTGCCGAAATCCCACCATTTGCGCCAGTTGGCGGGCAAGTAACAGGGATTATACGGACGGAACGCGGCGGGACCGATCCAGCAGTCCCAATCAATGTGAGCGGGAACGGCAGGCGAGTCGGTTGGTCGTTTGGCGTCAGCCGGGAATCCCCAGCCTTTTCCGCACCAGACGTAAACGTCGTGCACCTTGCCGACGGCGCCGGACTGAACCATTTCGACAACGCGTCGATAGTTGTCTTCCGCGTGAATTTGCGTTCCCATCTGCGTGCAGAGGTTCTTTTCAGCGGCGACTTCCTGCATAACGCGGGCTTCGCGAATGTCGTGCGTCAGCGGCTTTTCGCAATAGCAGTGAATTCCCATTCGCATTGCCATCACAGACGGTCCGGCGTGGGTGTGGTCAGGCGTAGAAACGACGATGCCGTCAATGTCCTTGACGGTTTCGAGCATTTTGCGGTAATCCTGGAACTTTTGCGCCTGCGGAGCGGCTTTAGCGGCATTGTTAAGTCTGTTCATATCAATATCGCACAAAGCGAGGATGTTTTCGGACAGCACGGCGTGATAGTTAGCTGCGCCTCGACCGGCAGGTCCGACAATTACCAGATTCAGCTTGGAACTGGGGGCTTTGTCCTGACAGTACGCGGGAACGGCAACGCTGACAGCCGACAGCGCGGCGGCTGTCGTCCCAGCTTTCAAAAAGTCACGGCGGGAAAAACGACTGGACATGAATATTCTCCTTTTGTATCTCGAATAACGGTTTTCTAATACTAGAACTACTTTCAGTATATCTACCAGAAAAATAAAAAGCAAGAGGGGGGAGAGAATAATTCGGAATGCGTAAAATCAGAGGTTTTGGCAGTTAGGGGTTAGGAGTGAGGAATTACGCAAGCGTTGCTCTGTAGTTGATTGCGGGTCAGTCCGCACACGGATTTTGGCGAGCCGGGGTGCGTTAGCCCCCGGGAAAATAAAGATTTTCGCCGATTGGTTTAAATGGAAGGCGGTAACGTAGCGAGTGAAACGAGCGAAGTTACGCTTAGGCGAGCCACGGGTGTAAACCCGTGGGTGTGAGCGTAGCGAACGTTGCATACCGTATTACGCAGCCGAAAACCTCCCTTGGATGTAGCCCGTCCCCGGGCTACAACTTGACGGCGAAGCCGTCAAGAAATACGGAAACCTCCGAAATCCTCTTTCGCAGAACAAAACCTCCGACCTGCTGGATCGCGGCTGTCTCAGCCGCCCCCGTAGGCGGGGGAGCCAATCCGCGCTACCGCGCGAGACGTATTATAACCGCTCCCGTTGGTTGCTTTGTCTTGCACTGATTCTTTTTCTTAGCCAACAACCATACTGCTTCGCGGATACCCTGTCCACAAAATAACTTTTCGTTCCGTAGTCCTCTGTTACTAAACAATCCCCAAAAATTTTCAAAAAATATAACAAATCCCCTTGAAAACAATTCAAATAACGGATATAAAATAAGTGTTGTTAAAAACCAATTGTGTAACATCCTTAATTGAAAAGGACAATTATATGAAAAGCCGTCTTGTGATAATTCGTAATACGATTTTGTGCGCATGCTTAATCCTGTTAGGCGTTTTTGGGGGCGTCTGCTTTGGTGCGGAGAATCCTAATGGAGAAGCACGGTCAAAGAACGCTATAGACAGATTTGGCAGAGCAGGCGTCGAATGTTTTGAACAAATGTTTCAAACCGAAAAGTTTGATTTCGACTACCAATGCGACCGCGGCGGCAATGTTCTTTATTATGCTGCGCTGACAGGAAATCTGAATAGAGTTAAGTTGCTCATTGAACGCGGCGCAGACGTCAATGTAAAAGATGATGTTTCAAGAACAGCATTGCACCATGCCTACCAAAGCGGGAATCTGGAAGTGGCTAAATATTTAGTTGAAAAAGGTGCAGACGTCAATGCAAGCGATGATGGCGGAGATTGTTTTTTGTACTTTGCCGCAAGAAGTGGAAATCTCGAACTGGTAAAATGGTTGTTCGATCACGGCGTGGATCTTGGTTTAGAAAATGAATTGTATGAGGTTGTTTTACATTCTACTGCCGAAAGCGGGAATTTGGAATTGGTTAAATGGCTAATCAAAAAAGGGCTGGACGTTAACTCAAAAGATATGTTTGAAAGGACTGTCTTGCATAGCGCCGCCCGCAGTGGGAATTTGGAACTGGTTCAATGGCTCATCGAAAAAGGACTGGATATCAACGCAAAAGACGATGTTGATAATACGGTCTTACATTTTGCCGCAGAAAGTGGCAATCTGGATTTGGTTAAATGGCTCATTGAAATGGGAATGGACGTCAAGATTAAAAATAGCGTTGAACGCACGGTTTTGCACAGCGCCGCCGAAAGTAACAATCTGGAACTGATTAAATGGCTGGTTGATAAAGGACTGGATATTAATGCCAAAGATACGGAGGAAGCAACGGTCTTGCATATTGCCGCCTGGAACGGAAATTTTGCGCAGGTAAAATGGCTGGTTGAAAAAGGAATGGATATCAGCTCAAAAGAGGATGGCGTAGTTTCAGTCTTGTTTTGCGCCGCCCGCAGCGGTAATTTGGAATTAGTTAAATGGCTGGTTGATAAAGGAATGGATGTCAATGCAAAAGACAATTTGGGAGAATCCGTCTTACATTCTGCTGCTGAAAGCGGAAATCTGGAGTTGGTAAAATGGCTGGTTGAAAAAGGATTGGACGTCAACGCAAAAGACAATTTGGGAAGAACCGTCTTACATTCTGCTGTTTGGGGAGGGACTGATGAAATGTACGATTGGCTTATTGAACATGGAGCCAAAGAATCTGACCAATAGATTTCTCGTGGTTTCACTCAGTTTTAGCGGAACGCTTCGTATCCGTTTTTTATTACTTTGCGGATTTCGCGAACTTTGCGGCTTAAATTCTTCTTCGGCGGCTGAAACAGCCGCGATCCAGCGGGTCGGAGCGGTTGCCATGTTCAGAAGATTCTTGAAGGCTTCCGCTTTTCCTTGACGGCAAAGCCGTCAAGATGGACTCCGAGGGCGGAATCCATCCGGGGGAGGTTTTCCGGCTTCATCGTTTGGGTATGCACAGTTCTCGGAGGTTTCTTTTGCGGCAGGGGACTGCCGCGTGCCGGACTCATCAAAGATTATCAGTGGGGCTTTGGACAAGGCGGCGTCAAGCCGCCGCAATCCCCGACCTAACGCCCTGACCTAACTCCCCGACCGAGTCATTCGCCTAAAACTTTGCGGACGTTTTCTTCTGTAACAGGCGAAATGACGCCGAATTCTGTGATGATTCCCGTAATGTATTTCGCGGGAGTAACGTCGAAAGCGGGATTGTAGACGTCGACGCCGGTCGGAGCGGTTTGTTTGCCAAACCCGCAGGTTACTTCTTTCGGGTCGCGCTGTTCAATGGGGATTTCTTCTCCGGAACGGAGCGATAAATCGAACGTGCTTTTCGGCGCGGCAACGTAGAACGGAACGCCGTGTTCTTTAGCGACAATCGCCAGCTGATACGTCCCGATTTTGTTGGCGGCGTCTCCGTTAGCGGCGATTCTGTCAGCGCCGACGACGGCGGCTTGCACGCGTCCTTCTCTCATGACCTGAGCCGCCATGTTGTCACAGATAAGCGTAACGGGAATCCTGCGCTGCATCAGTTCCCAGGTCGTCAGACGCGCGCCCTGAAGCAGAGGCCGGGTTTCGTCAGCATACACGTGAATCTTTTTCCCCTCTTCCGCGCAGGCAAAGAAGACGCCCAGCGCTGTGCCGAAGTCTGCCGTTGCCAGCCCGCCGGCGTTGCAGTGCGTATGAACGCCCCAGCCGTCCTGAATGAGCGCGGAACCGTATTTCCCAATGGCGCGGCAGATCGCCCGGTCGTCAGACTGAATCTGGAACGCCTCCGCCAGCAGCTTTTCAGCCACGTCGCGCGGCGATTCCTCCGCCCCGGCGCTCAGACCGACTTTCTTCAGCCGGTCTAACGCCCAAAACAGATTGACCGCCGTTGG
>JAZRTH010000162.1:0-5595 GCA_045651945.1 Thermoguttaceae bacterium | reverse complement strand
CTCCGACCCACTGGATCGCGGCTGTTTCAGCCGCCAAAGAAAAATCTCACGCGGAGATGCGGAGCCGCGGAGGATGTTCGCAAAGTAATAAAAATGGACGCGAAGCGTTCCTCTAAAACCGCGTAGCGGTTTAATATTTCTAGCCGTGGGTTTTAACCCACGGAAAATGAAAGGCGGTAACGGAGAGAGCGAAGCGAACGCAGTTACGCTTTGTTCGAAGTGTGGATACCAAAACGACGCAGCCGAAAACCTCCTCTGGATGTAGCCCGTCCTCGGGCTACAACTTGACGGCGGCGCCGTCAAGGAAACGCGGCAGTTTCCAAAAATCTTGAGAACGTGAACAGCCCGTTCGCCCCGCTGGTTCGCGGACGTTCCGTCCGCCGAAGAAAATACTTTAAACCGCCAAAAACTCTTTCAGCAACAGAAATTCACTCGCTTAATTTATTCTTTTCTTTCTCAAAATTAACAACCGCTGTTATCGTGCATTTATTGTTCTTATACGACAACCTCGCGTATCCGTTGTCAAAAACCAGTATGACGCGAGCTGAGTCAATTTTAGCGCAATAGGAAAAGTTGCCCCATTCGTAAGTTACTGGAAATGAAAATATCGTGCTGAAAGACTCGCCTTTTGATTCTACAATTTTAACCGTTGAATACTCTGATGAATTATTATGTTCAAATCGATAACCCAAAACAACGTCGCCATTGCAAAAGACGCCAATCAGATTTGTTTCTTCAGGAAACAAAAATGTCTTTTTGCTTTGAAAGTCGTTCTTTTTAATTACTATAACTTTATTATCTGATTTCGTTTTTACAGCAATAAAATCATTTCCATATCTTATTGCAGATACGGCTCCGGTGATGTAATGAAACGAGAAGTCGTTTGCTTCCTTTGTTATAATCGCAGGAGAACCGCTCGTCTGTTCCTTGTATTTATACCAGGATCTTACAGGTATAAACGCCTGAGCATTGCAGAACAATCTCGCTCTTTCGTTGTACGCTAAAGATAAATTCCCGCCGTTATTTTTAATAATATAATCACCGAACTCTACAAAAGGACTGTAATAATAATCCTGATTTAAGGAAGGATTAATTTCATATTGGCAATCAATCACAGACGTTTTCAAATCGTATATTAAAATCGTATCAGGAATTGATAACAGATCCCGTCTGTCGTCCGCCGGATTTGCTGTATCAGAAGTAACTGTTTCTGGTTTGACGTCCCACGCTATTTTATTAGAATTGATATTCCACGCCAATAACGCGAGTTTATAAGTATCGTTTTCGAAATCGCACTTAGCGGAATAGTATTTAACCTGTGAATTAATCTGCTTGCTAAAAATAACAGAGTTATTCGTCAGGTTGTACAGCGCCGCCGTCGGATTCTTGTGCATATTCTCTCCGTAGACGATAAACAATTTATCCAACGTATCTGACGCCTGAATAAAATATACTGTCCGGGAAGACATGGCAAAGACCAAACCATTCGGGTCTTGAGGGAATTTCCCACCATGTTTCTCTTCGTCTAAAAATACATTAACCGTTGCTTTAGCGCCAGTGATGACATTCTTTATTAGAACGTTCCCGTCGCTTTGCAGCCAATAGAGACACTGAGAAGAAGGATTAAACAGCGGTATTGCCAATTCGTCCGCAATCGCCGCGGTATTTGAAAAAATCAGCGCTGCAATCGCCGCCGCCAACGCAAAGATATTTTTAATGTAATTTAACATGACAGTTTGTTCTCCGATTTTTAGCAAACGGTAAATCTGCGGGGGTTGTTTCCTTATACAGGGAATAACAGTATTTTAACGTTAAAGAGGGATTTGTACAAGAGGAATTTTAGGTTTCAGGAAAAAGGAGGAGAACCGATTGATTCTTTGTGTTCTTTGTTGTTAATATTTTTCGGTTGCGGACTTACGTCCGCGATCCAGAAAGTTTTTTGGCTGCGTCGTAGTTTTTCGGCGGGGCTTGTTTCCTTTGGCGGACAGGATGTCCGCGAACCCGCGGGTCGGGCGGGCTTTACTGCGAAAGAGATTTTGGAGGCTTCCGCCGCAAGCGTAATACTAATTGATACTTTGCGAACTTCGCGAACTTTGCATGAAACTTCTTCGGCGGCAGGGGACTGCCGCGTGCCGGTTCATCCGTGTGAGTGAGCGGTTCTAAGCGTAACTTCGTTCGCTTTGCTCTCTCCGTTACCGCCTTCCATTTCTTTGCGCTCTTTGCGAACATTTTCCGCGTCTCCGCATCTCCGCGTGAGATTTACCCGTACGTCTCGCACCAACGTTTTGTTCGCCTTCGGCGAACTGCGTAATTCCGCTCCCGTCGGTCGCTTCATTACCGCCTTCCATTTTTTGCGTTCTTTTGTTCTACTTAATTTCAATCAGACGCGGTTCCAGCGGCGGGAGGTCGATTCGGATTTTAGTCCCGTCCTGCGTTGCCGGCGAGCCGAGTTTGGTTTGTCCCAGCGTCGCGTTGGCGGGAATATCGTAAACGGCGGACTTGGTCTCTTTGTCGTTGGTGTTGACAATCAAAAGCCACGTCGAGCCGTTGGCGCCAAACAAACGCGAAACGATTTCCTCGTCGGACTCGTCCGATTTTGTAACGTTGAGCGTCGGCTCAGCGCCCAAAAGAATCGGGAAGCAGTCGGCAATCTCTTCGCCCAGCTTTTTCAGTTCCGCCCAACGCTGTTCAAACGGTTCTCGAACCAGAGCTGTGCCGCCCTCTTCCACCGTTTTGTTCATCTTCCACAGGTCGAACCAGGAATAGAAAATCAGCCCGTTTGCGCCGCCGGCAACGTTCATCCACGCCATACCGCGAAGCTCTTCGTACGTGGGCGTTCTGTTCTTTTGCTTTTCTTCCGGCGTTTTTTTGTATGACGCCCAGTTGAACGCCTGCGGAACCTGAATCATGGCGTGCGCGCCGAATGAGCCGTCGTAAGTCGATTTTGCGTACTCGTACGCCATGGACGCCGGCTTGGAGGGAATCGGGTACGGGTCTGTTCCAATTACGTCAAAGGTGGGAATGTACGACCGAATCTGCTTGTACTGATACAGTACAACCCACGTCGGACGTCCCGGGTCAAGGCTTTCGCACAAATCCCGATGTCCGGTCAGCTGATCCAGCATCGACAGCGGCAGCTCGTCGTTTATGTACCACGCGATAATGGCGGGATGGTCTTTGAACTCGTTGATTTTCTGAGCTGCCATTTGAATTCCCTGCTCGTCTGAATTGGAGCGCAAGCCGACGTAGAAGTCTTTGACGCTGTAAATGCAGCGGATGTTTTTCTGCTGTAACAAGTCCAGCGATTCCCGGGTTAACGTATGGTACGGCATGAGACAGTTGAATTTGGAGTCCGCGTAAATATCCAGCTCTTCCGGCTTGATTCCGCCGAAATACATGCCCAGCGGGAAAAACGGTTTGCCGTCCACGATAAACCGGCGATGTTCGTCGATTCGGGTTTTGTACGCCGGGAACTGGTCGTACTTGGTCAGCGTTTTGGAAATCGTTTCCGGCTTTTCGGAAATCGGGTTGACGGTTTGATATTCCAGCTTGTACTCGCCGACAGGCAGGGCGTCTGAATCAATCGTGAATTCGACGTAATCGTCCGCAACGCGGGACGGCGCCAGGATGAGGTTTTCTTTCAGATTGGCGCCGGAAACGACCATCTGTCCCGGCGATTTGGCGAGGTCAATTTTATAGAACCGGTTATTGATCCCGACAAACGCTTTGACTTCGCCGCCGACCGTCATGTGACGATACCGGTTTGTCGTCATCGCAGAGAAAAACGTCGGGATGTACGATTTGATTTCGACGTCGTCGAACCATGCTGTTCCTGTCGCGCCCTGAGTGCAATAGCACGTTACATGAACAGAGCCTTCTTTCGCCTCGGGGGGAACTTCCGCAAACGTGGAAATGCGCGTCCAGTCCGACGTCCCGGCAACTCCGCGGGCGTACGCGCCGCCAAGCCATTTCCCGGTTTGTGCGTCCGACCATTCCATGCAGATAGCGGCTTTTCCGCCTTTCAAGTCTTTCGTTTTTACCCAGACGGAGAAGACCGCCGCTTCGCCCGGCTTGACGTCAACGTTTTGATAACACAGCCGATAGCGTTTGGAATCGTCGTTGACCCATTTCATCGACGCCGACCCAGTATGTGACACGGAGTCGTCGAAAGAGAAAACGCTGCGATCTCCATGCCAGCTTTGCGGAACCCCGTTGTCGCCTGCGGTCTCAAAAGACGCGTTAGCGACGTCGTACGTTTTTTCTGCGGCTTGAACGCCCGGAGCGACTGCTACAAAGAGAATCGCAGCGCAGCCCAACGCCGCTATGAATCGGAATTGCATCCAGCGGCAGAGAACAGATTGATTGTGGTTCATAATTTCCCCCTTTGTTTGGATTAGAATTAAACAAACGGACCGACGCCTTTGCCGATACGCGCAACGACGTCTTTTATTAGGTCATTATAAACCAATCGATAATGAACGTAAATACCCCCCCAATTTTCGCCACGCCGCCGCCTTGCATTTTTCTGAATTATTATTACAATTACAGTAAGAATTTTCTCGAATCGTTTTTGAGTATATTTCCCATTCAGGAGCGTTATTATGAAACACCGCGTTTTTCTTTTGAGCGTTTGTTTGACGATTGTAACAAGCCTTGTCAGCGACAGCTGTGGAGCGGACGGTTCTGACAGTCCGAAATATGCAGAGCGATTGTATCGGTTGGGATTTAACGACGAATCCATTGAGCGTTTTGAACAAATGTTTCAAACAGGGGAATTCGATTTTTCATACGTTTCTCCGGTTGTTGGCAATAACGTTCTTCATTATGCTGTGATAACAGACGACCAGAACCGAGTCAAACAACTTCTGGAACGCGGAGCAAGTCCTAACGTAAAAAACCTTCTCAGTGAAACGCCTTTACGTTTTTCCTTCCGAAACGGGAATTTCGAAATGGTTAAATTGCTCGTCGAACGCGGAGCAGACGTCAATGCAAAAGATGCATTCGAAAAAAACGTCTTACACGAAGCCGCTCAAAGCGGGAATCTCGAAATTGTTCAATGGCTGATCAAACAGGGACTGGACGTCAACGCAAAAAATAATAGACAAATGACTGTCTTGCATTACGCCGCCGAAAGCGGCAATCTGGAACTGGTTCAATGGCTGGTCAATCAGGGGCTGGACGTCAAAGCAAAAGACAATTCGAACTATACTGTCTTGCATAGCGCCGCTTATAGCGGAAACCTCGAATTAGTTCAATGGCTGGTCAAGCAGGGGTTGGACGTCAACGCTGCAGACAGTTTAAACGGAACCGTCTTGCATAGCGCCGTTCGAAGCGGGAATGCGGATATGGTTAATTGGCTGATAAAACAGGGAGTAGACATCAACGCAAAAGACGCTTTGGAATACACGGCTTTGCATTCCGCCGCCGATTATGGCTATCTCAAAATTGTTCAGAGCCTGGTCGAACAAGGCGTGGACGTCAACGAAGAAAGCTTTTTCGGAAATACAGTTTTGCATATTGCCGTTGAAAATAACAATCTCGAAATGGTTCGATGGCTGGTTGAACACGGCGCGGACGTCAATGCAAAAGACTGCG
>JAZRTH010000161.1:0-6161 GCA_045651945.1 Thermoguttaceae bacterium | reverse complement strand
CTTCGCATTCTCGATCAATATGTAGAGCCGCTCAACGCCCAGTCAATTGGCAGAATATATCAGCGTCCCGTTATTGCGCGCGACGACGTTCAAGACGCTGTTTTTCGCACCATAATTTCAGGGGTTGATCACATCGTTTGGGTAACAGACGACGGCATTATGTATCTTGGCTCGATTGGAACGTCTGAGATGACAGATAGTTTTGATATTTTATATCACGTTCCTACGGAAAAGAACATTACCTCTCGTCCAACGTTTATCGAACAGGATCCTTATTTCCCGGATCAAACGGGCAATGTCTACATGGGAAGCCGCGATGGCTACGTCTATTGCGTTCGTGAAAACGATGGCAAGCAGCTTTGGACGTTTCCTTGTAACGAACCAATTGTCGAGCATTTAGCTGTCTTTAGTCGAGAGTTGGAAAAAAGAGATGCAAAGAGAAAAAAACAATTTGAACGCCATCTGTACGTTCCAACGTACCAAAAGGGCATGTTCTGTCTGGATGCTGTCAAGGGAGAAAAACTCTGGCAGACGCCTGGAATTGTTAGATTCCTTTCCAGAACGAATACTCGGTTGTATACGGTTGACAGCCGTAACAATCTGACGGTTATGGACGTTCAGTCAGGTCAGGTTTTGGGAACAATGCCGCTGAATAACAACAAGATTCAATATCTTAATGAGATTACAGACCGCATTTATGTGGCAACTGAAGACGGTATGATTCAGTGTCTGGCTCAGATTGACCAGGAAAAGCCGATTTATTTCCGTCAGAATCCGGAAGCCAAGGAAGAACGCGAAATTGACCCGGCGTCAGAAGAAAACCCGGCTGAAGAAAAGAAAAAGCCTGCGGCTGACGATGAAGAGCCTGGATTTGGCGATGATGAAAACAACGCTGACGACTTTGGCGACGATTCTGATTTTGGCGACGACGGCGGTTTTGGCGATGACGGCGATAACGCCTTTGGCGACGATGATAAAGACAATGACGCTGGCGGCGACGATTTCGGAGACGATGCCTTTGGCGATGACGCTGGCGCAGACGATGCCGGCGCTAACAACGCTGGAGCTGACGACGGCGGAGCCGATGACGCTGGCGCAGACGACGGTGGAGCTGCCGATGCAGAAGACGACCCGTTCCTGTAATCGAACGGTTTGTGTATAATTTGATTTGTTTAACCCTAACCACTCCATTTTATTGAGATGACAAACGAAAAGTGGCCAGTCGGCGTTTTTGCCAGTATTGACGCTGGTTTAGGCGTTCAGTTGGACGTTGTAAAGGAACTGGGAATCAAGGCGATTCAGATGCATACGCCGCACAAGAATTCCCGAACTCCCGAAAAGGCGAAGGAGTTTATCGCCAAATTGCAGGACGTCGGCGCAGAGCTGACAGTTGTGTTCTGCGGCTTTGACGGCGAATCGTATGCGGATATTCCAACGACGCAAAAGACGATTGGTTTAGTTCCGCCGGAAACGAGAGCGGAGCGAACTCAGGAAGTCAAGGAAATCGCCGATTTCGCCAAACTGCTGGGCTGCGACGCCGTTGGAATTCATATTGGATTCATTCCCCATGAAGAGGACGACCCGCAGACGTGGAAAGACCTAGTTGCGGTAGCTCAGGAAGTCTGCGACTACATTGCCAACAACGGACAGTTCCTCCATCTGGAAACCGGACAGGAAACGGCAGACGGGCTTTTGAAGTTCATTCATGCGGTCGACCGTCCGAATCTGCGCGTCAATTTTGACCCCGCCAACATGATTCTTTACGGTTCCGGCGAGCCGATCGAAGCGTTGAAGAAGGTTGGCAAGTACGTCCGCTCCTGCCATTGCAAAGACGGCAAATGGGCAGCCAAGCCGGGTGAAGAATGGGGCTGTGAAGTTCCCTTTGGCGACGGCGACGTCAATGCGAAGAAGTTCCTCGAAACGCTCAAGGAAATCGGGTATGAAGGCGCGCTGACAATCGAACGCGAAATTCCGCAGGAGCCTGAACGCCAGAAGGCGGAAATCAGCAAAGCCAAAACGCTCATCGAGCAGATTAAAGCAGAGATTCTGTAAAATAAGAATGTGACATGTCGGAGTGCGAGAGCGAAGCTCTCGCTTTTATACGCGAGCGAAAGCTCGCGTTTTTTTATTTATGTGTGGTTGCATCACCGTATTGGCGCGGGTAAAGCGACCAACGGGAGCGTTTATAATACGTCTCGCGCGGCAGCGCGGATTGGGCGCGGCGCCTCGTCGCTTATCTAACGATGCATTCAAATCGGATGATTCCGCCTTCGCCCGGTTCGAGCGGGTCGTCGATTTCCCATCTCAGGACGAGCGACCCGGCTTTATTCGGTTCTGTCATGAACGCGCCCTTCTTGGAGCATTGGGCTGACCCTTCGGCGTATTCCAGACGTCCGGTCAGGCTGTCGAGAATGGTAACGTTTCCGACTGGTTCGTCGCCCACGTTGTCAAAGCGGATGGTGAATTCGATGTGATCTCCGGGTCGGGCGTCTTCAACGCTGGCGATTTTAATGATTCGCACTTTCGGATTGTTTGTGTCTTTGTCGAGCTTATACAGGATGCCAGGACCTTCGTCCTTGACAACCGCCATGACTCGATTGTAGTCAATGGCGACTTGCGGGTTAGACGTAAATCCCCATGACGCGGCTCGGCGAATGGATTCTGCCAGCACGCCGGCTTCGGAACGGTCCATGACGCCGGTTTTGATAATCTTGAGGTTTTCGTACGCCTTGAACGAATTGTCGGCAATCATCATTTGACGTCGGTTCGACGATTCGCCAGCGGTTTGTTTGCCAATAAACTGTTCTCCCGGTTTCGTTGCGATATTTTCGCCGTAAGCCAAATGACGTTTGCTTTGCATTTCGCCAACGTTTCGCTGCTGATTAATCGCCAGCTGCGTTCCATCGTAGCCAATTGGTTTCTGAACGTTTTCGTTTATGCCGGCGTAGATGACCTGACGCACTGCGCGAAATTTCGGGGCGTAAATCTCGACGCGGTTACTGGCTTCAACGCCGACTTTGCCGTCGATAGTGTCGAAGTGAACGATTGTATTTTCCGGTTCCAAACCCGAGACGGAGAAGTCGTCGTGAACTCTAACGCCTTTGGGCCCCATGCCGCCGTCGGCGATGAATTCGTCTTGAGGCCACTGTCCGCCGTTGGATGGTTGAATTCCAGGCGGCGTCCAGGCGGAACGAACTCCGCCTTGAGGTTGATTGAACGGCAGCGGCGTTCCGTAAGATGGAACGACGCCCTGCGCGGCAGGAGCTTGGTACGGGTTTTCAGGCTGAAAGTCCTGAATAGTCGGAGACGAATAGGGAACAGTCTGAGTCGGCGCTATCTGAGTTGGCGCATAGTTTTGCGGCGGCAGCGGCTGCGCTTCAGACAAAGGAACGTCTGATAAAACCTGGAAGTCTCTGATTTGTCCTTCCTGACCGCCGATCATCTGTTCAAAATTCGGCGGATTGAAATTGCCGGACTGTCCGCGGAACGACGTCCCGGCGCTGACGCTTCCTTTAATTTCAATGGAAGACGAGTTATTGGAAGGAGCCTGATTGCCAATAGCCGGGCTGACAGGCGCGGTTTCAGGGCTGAATTCTGTATTGACTGACGGCAGACGCTTGACTTCAATCGGTCCGTTGGGATCGTATGCCATAGGGTCGTTTGAAGGAGTAACGTCGTGTGTGCTGTTGATAGTAATGGTTCGCTTCGCTTCGCCGGACGTCCCTTCAATCTGTTCCGCGGGTTGCGTTTGCTCTTTTGCGTTTTCTTTAGCGTTTTTTTCAACGTGAGCGTTGACAGGAACGAAAACCCACTTGTTCCCGTTAGCGCCTTTTGTAGCGCAGGACGCAGAGCTAAGAACCAATGCGCTCAATACCGCCGCAAAGAGAAGCCGAACGCGATTGGATACGATAAAAGGACTGTGAATATTCATCTGTTTCGTTCCTGACTATTTAATTAAACGTTATGTAAAAACGTTGTTGAAACTGTATAATAAATGGTTCATTCCGCCTGAATTCTGTTGAATTGAGACGGACGCCTGAAATTCTGATTTAGTTAAAATTCGATATTGTCGAAATTGTCGTCAGCCGCGGGTTGTTGGTTGTTAAGCTGTTCCGGTTGCCCCGTCGGAAGCGCTCCCCCGTCTTTTGTTGGGCTAGCGGGAGCTTTTCCAGGAACCGCGGGCGCGAAAGTTGTTGTTGACTTTCTCGTAGCGGGAACGCTGGTATTGAAATCGATAAACGATGGCGAACCGAATTGGAATTCTTGGCTTAAAAGCCCTTCCGGAGTTCGGATCGGCATACGTCCGCCCAGCCGCAATACGGCAACCGGACGTCCCATTGTGTCGGCAACGGCAACGGGGTCGGCGTCTGACGGAATGTCAAACGTACTTTGATATTTATTGGGCGGGTTGACTGTCGGAATGGGATAGTTTGGGTCTTCCAGGTAAATGACTCGCGTAACGAGATTGCCTCGAAGAGCCTCTTTGATGTCTTCCAAAGAAATTTCAACGACAATTGGGTTTTGAACCTCTTTTCCTTTCGGAGCGTAAATTCTATCGATAACTTCCAGCGTCGGAAAGAGTTCAGCGCCTTGAGCGTCCAATAGCGGGAAGTTGGTAATTCGCATTCGGTAAACCTGTCCAATAAGCAAACCGACAACGTTTGGCATGGGCTTTAGCGGAGTAAATTCTCCCTGATACGTCATGGATATTTTTACGCCGCGCGGACCGGTAACCAATACAGGTTGATAGTATCCCTGAACCGGACCGCCCATGTGCAAACGCTCCTGACCGAGAAATCCAGGCGCGCGAACGCCTGCGCTGTTGTATTGCACCGGTGGAACTCCAACCGCAGATCTCTGTGAATAAGATACGGAGGCGGTACTGAGCAGAATCAATACTGCCAAGCAGGAGGACAATGCGCGTCTGATAGCGTTTGAGTAAACGTTCATCCCTGAACTTCCTGGTTAAAGTAATTGCAAACCGATATTTTTCCGAACATACCGGCAGACTGTTATAGCCTGATTTGTTGTTTTTTTCAGATAAATTAGCGCGATTATTCGAATCGAAGCCGATTTATCGGAATAATCCTTATTTTTTTATATCGGCTAAATATTTAGAGAATTCCAACGAAAAAACCGTCTGAATCGGATTTTTTTACTTTCCGATTCAGACGGTTTACTGCGTTATGACGAAATCGAAGATTCGGCTTGCCCGAGTTCGGGCAGATTAGCCGCTGCCGAGGCGGGCGAACTGCCTACGGACGGGTGGCGTCGTAAGTGTTGCGAATATTGTTAAGTTCTGTTTTTCTTCCAGTGTAAGCGTTGGGCAATTGAGTCGGGGTGGGGGTTCCAACAGGACCCATCTGCGGCGGCTGACCGTAAGCCGGACCGGAAACTCCGGAGACGTAGTAATTCGGGTTTCCTGCGCCAGCGGCGGTCATGTAGGGATTGCCCATCGAAACCGGCTGACCAAAGGCTTGGCCTTCCATGCCGCCTTTCTGGATGTCAATGTTACCCAAGCGGACGATAGCCATAATCGAACCGCGGCGAGCCGCTTCGGTAATCGGGTCTACGCCCGGATCAAGGCGGGTGCTGACCAGCGTGTCAGGCGTTCCAACGGCAATCGCCAGTTCCTGGAATTCCGGATCGGGCAGATAAATGACCTTCGTTACGAAGTTGCCGCTGAGAACCTGGGTAATGTCTTCGTCGGTGAACGAAACCGAAATTGCCTGGTGTGTCAGGAATTCGACGGTGCGGGGGGTAACCGGAGCAATTTCCAGCGTCGGATACAGTTCAACGCCTTCGCGTCCCGGAATGTGGGACAGCTTCAGACGATAAATGCCGTTCTGCGGGAAATTCTCGCGTCCGGGGCAAACCAGTTCAGGAGAATCAAACGCTCCGACAGCGGAGATGTCCCACTGAATTCGGGCGCCAGCCGGGCCGATAAACGAAACTTGAGACGTTTGGACGGGAGCCATTCCCTGACCATACTGCTGACCGGGGATAACGCCCGGACCAGGTCCAGCAACCGCCGGATTGTTGGCGTTGACTAACATCGGGCTATAGTTATTACTCATGGCACGACTCATGGCGCGAGACTGATGACCATAACCCGCTCCAACCGCTCCGCTAGGCACGGCTGACTGATAACCCTGAGCAAC
>JAZRTH010000160.1:0-1697 GCA_045651945.1 Thermoguttaceae bacterium | reverse complement strand
GATTAGGGAGTAGGGAGTAGGGATTAGGGAGTAGGGAGTAGTATTTGAATTCGCCGCAGGCGAATTACTATTCCCTATTCCCCATTCCCTAACCCCAAACTCCAGACTCTGAGCCATAGAGACGTAATCGTCTGCGTTTTCTCCCGCAAACGATATAACGACAGGGCAGGGCAGACTTTGATAGTACGGCAATTTAGACGTCAGGAACGAGTCCAGCCCGTCGTTGTCCAGCCCGATGGCATTGAGCAATCCCGCGGTTGTTTCGACCGTTCTGGGCGGGGCGTTGCCCTGTCGCGGCGCCCGGGTAATTGTTTTCGGAACGACTGCGCCGAGTTTGGAAATATCCACCAAATCCGTCGCCTCTTTGACGTTGCCAAACGCACCGGACGCCGTCATGACCGGATTTTTTAATGTGACAGAACCGATTGATACTGAAAGATCTTTCATTGCTGGGGAAGATTGGGAATTAGTAATTAGTAATGAGTAATTAGTAATTATTGTGCGGCGCTTGCGTCAATTACTAATTACTAATCACTAATTACTCATTATTCAATAAACACTCCGTAGGCTCGGAATTTGGCGTAACGCTGTTCAACCAATGCGTCCGGCTTGATTCGCTGGAGTTCTCGAAGCGTGTTTTTCAAATACAGTTTTAAGTTGGACGCCATAACCGGCGCGTCGCGATGGGCGCCGCCAAGCGGTTCCGGAATAACAGCGTCAATCACCTTGAGCCGCATGAGGTCTTTGGCGGTCATTTTGAGCGCTTGCGCCGCTTCCTGTTTGAACTCGCCGCTTTTCCACAAAATTCCCGCGCAGCCTTCCGGGCTAATCACAGAATAATACGAATTCTCCAGCATGGCGATTCTGTCTCCAACGCCAATAGCCAGCGCGCCGCCAGATCCGCCTTCGCCAATCACGACGCAAATAATCGGCGTTGCCAGCTGAGACATGAGGAACATGGACTCGGCAATCACCCACGCCTGCCCTCGCTCTTCAGCGTCAATTCCCGGCCATGCGCCCGGCGTGTCGATAAAGCAGATAATCGGCATGTGGAACTTCGCCGCCATTTTCATGTTTCGCATGGCTTTGCGATACCCTTCCGGGTGCGGACATCCAAACGAACAGGCGTTTTTCTCTGCGATGCCGCGTCCTTTGTGCTGACCGATAACCATCACCTTCTGACCGTCCAGTTTCGCCCAGCCGGTTTTAATTGCGTGGTCGTCGCCAAAAAAGCGATCTCCGTGAAGTTCAACAAACTCGTCAAAACAGAGATTAATATAGTCGCCCGCCAAGGGTCTGTCCTGATGGCGGGACGTTTCTACCGTTTCCCACGGCGTCAAATTAGCGTAGACGTTTTTTTTCAGTTCGATTAATTCGCGGCGCAAACGAGTGAGCGTCTCTTTCATTTCTGGAGAGGAAGCCGCTTTTTCGTTCAGCTCGCTAATCTGCGATTCCAGTTCGTAGATAGGACGTTCAAACGACAGGCAAAATTCGGGAATAGGCATAGGCGTTAGCAATTAGCAATTGTCAATTATCAATTAGCAATTATTGAGGCGTGTGTCGTCCTGAAAAAAAGTTGACACAAAAAACTTTTGTTATTGTTTCGATTTATTTTAGCTAGCCTAGGCTAGCTAAAATAAATCGCGTTCCGACGCCCCTAGCTACACACTGAGGGATAATGCGTCTGGCTGATTTCT
>JAZRTH010000159.1:0-3445 GCA_045651945.1 Thermoguttaceae bacterium | reverse complement strand
AATCCGGTCAAAGCCCGCTACGCCTGGCAGAACAATCCGGACGGCGTTACCCTGTATTCTAAAGAAGGACTGCCCGTAACCCCGTTTACAACGGAATGATTTGAAAGACGATTCGCTGAATCTGACTAATAAAAAAAGACGCCTGAGATAATCAGGCGTCTTTTGTGTTTCAGGCGATAATTGTTTCACGAGAAACAATCAGTCAAGCAGACTTAGTAGCCTAACGGACGGGGGTTGTCGAGATAGAAATCTCGCGGACCGCGGGTCGTATAGAACGGCGGTTCAACTGGCAATCTGCGTGCTGGATGTCCGCCTCCCCAACCGGGATGCGCCATTCCATGATGTCCTCCTTCAACAGGAGTATACGGAACCGGGCGAATGTGCAGCCACCACGGTCTAGTGTCCATTCCATAGTACGGAGTGGGAGAGTAATACGCTCCAGGAGGGCAACTCTGGCACGGGTCTTCGCACTGCTGGCACGGCTGCTGAGCCGTTTGCGTTGCAGCCGTTTGGGATGAAGCCGTTTGAGGAAGAGCTGCCTGTTGCGGCGCCGGAGCTGGAGCTGGCGCAACGGTTTGCGGAACAACATTGACTGCTGGAGCGGGAACGTCAGCCGGAGCCGCAGGAGCCTGCAACGGTTCTATTGGCGCGAGGTCAATTGGAGCCGGTTCAGTAAGAAGCGGCAATCCATCGTTGTTCTGTTCGGGAATCGGAGCTGTCGGAATCTGACCGAAACTGACGCTCATGCTTGTCAGCGCTAACAGGCAAGCGCCGGCGCTGACGATCCATCTTTTCGCTGTTTTCATAATGATTAGTCCTTTAACATGGATATATGGGATTTGCCTGTAAATGCAAACAAACATGCATTTAATTCAGTGTATCAATTAGAATTATCGGTTAAAAATCTGAAATTATTTAATCTTTTAATCAACATTTCAACTCAATACGGACGAAAAGTCAAATGAGAAGATTTTAAGCCAAAGAACAACGTATACTACGCTATGCTCACAGCATAGTTACTTTGTCTATTTTACACAGTTTGCTTAACTCAACCCCATGAAAAACATTATTCTATTATTGTCATGTATATGTACTTTTGTATACTTAAGCGCATATGCGGACGATACTGTTATATACCAACATTCCGCAACAGGACGTCAAGTCAAATCAACGGGAATTATCGAGAACTACAATCGCGATGAACTGATTCTAAGAACATCTTCAGGAAGCATATTGTCTATAAAGACCGACAATATAATAGAAGTTTTAACTGAGCGCCCTGCTGCGTATTCGGAAGCGGAACTCAGGATGAAAAATCTGGAATTTGAGAAGGCGCTTCCTTTGCTGGAACAGGCGCTGGTTCAAACGCCTGACGGTTGGATAAAGCAAGAAAATCTGGCCCGTCAAATTGAATGTTTAATCAATCTGAACAGAGTAGACGAAGCGGTTGTTCGGTATATTCAACTTCTTCAGCTTGAACCAAATACGGTTTTTTACGACTGCATTCCGCTTGTCTGGACGTCTGTCGATTTGTCGCCTCGGACGGCGCAGTTGGCTCAGACCTGGATTCGACAACAAAAATACCCATATGCCGCATTGTTGGGAGCCAGTCTGCTCTTGACATCCGATAAAAAAAACGAGGTTCAAACGGCGCTTAATGGACTAATTAAATCTGAGGATGCCGACGTTGCAACTCTGGCGCAAATGCAACTCAATCGTCTTTCGTTAACGCCTTTGTCAGAAACGACGTTGAACGTTTTAGAAAAAAAAGTCGACGTTCTGCCGAAATCTCTCCAATTTGGACCGCGCTTTGTTTTAGCGCAATTATGGCTGCGAAGCTCAGTCAATGAGATCAAGGTTGATAAAGCAACTCTCAACTACATGCAATGCGCCGTGAATTCCAGGACGCCTGTCGAATTGCAGGCAAGAGCTTTTTATTCCGCTGGCACAACATTGCTCAGCGCCGGAAGACGCGATGAAGCCTTTCGTATTTTTAATCGGCTCATAGAAAAATACCCAGATTCACAATGGTCTCAACAGGCGAAACGAACCGCTGGAGGGAATCTGTAAATCCGAGGGGCGGGTATTACCCGCCAAAAACAATCAACCTTTGATGTTCGCGGACAATGTCCGCTCCCCGGAAACAATAAAAAAAGCGCAAAACACCAGAAGTATTTTGCGCTTAAAAGGGGAAAAACAATATATCAAAAACCAGTACCAGCTCTTCGGCGAACGGTGTTGCCAATAAAGTGTCCAAAACGGTTTGGACGAGCAGTGATCGGCATGGAACGAATCTCTCCACGAGTATAACCCGTTCTCATCTGAGTCGATGTGACATGTTGAGGCATATACTGCGTTCCATAAGCAGGATAGCTGTATGCAGTGTTTTGGAAGGGTTGTCCATAAGGCAACGACTGGTTCGCTTGAGGAAAGCTTTCTGGCGCAGCGGCTTGAGAAATCAACATGGTTCCGCACAGAACTAACAGCGCTGCAACCGAACTGGTAATAAATTTTTTCATTCTCTTAAACTCCTTATCAAAGTAATTTGGATTGGCTATTCGAATAATTTGCTATTTGTTCTGAAATTCGTCATTTAACAAAAAATACTTGAAAGAATCGAATAATTCAAAACAAATTTCAAAATAGGAAGGTTAAACACTTCTATAATTTACCACTTTACTCTCATTTTACACATTTCCCCCAATTATACAACATTTTTAATTTTTGCAACTAGTAAACAAGCGTTTTTTGAGAAAAAAATCAAAATTTTCCTTTTTTTCCGATTTTAACGAAAAGTCATACGTCTTCTCAGCAAAAAAAAACGAGATTATCCCAAAATCTTGTCATTCTTTCCTAAATTTTATATTATAATGTAAAGTACGCAAAGAATATATTTTCGTTTTTTTGCGAAATACTCCTATTATTACAATTTTATTAATTTAGTCAAAATTTTTTAATGGCATATTGACAAAACAAATAATATGAGTAAAATAGGACAAAGAGATGATTGATTTTATCAATATTTCGCAATCGGAAAAAATGAATTTGACCGCTTTATTATAATTGTACAAATTTATTTTTTTATAAAATTAGACGCAGGAGTTGTAGTTATCCGTTTGAAATACCGATATTAAAATTGAATTGCCAGTTAAATTGCAATTATCGTATTCTATTTATACGATATTATTAATATGGGGATCAAACGGGAATCATCCCACCACAATATCGGGCGCCAAAAACCTGTTCCTGTTATGATTACCCAGTACGTTAAGGAGGCGTAAGAAATGAAGAAATTTTTGTTATTGCCGTTGGCAGCCGCCCTTTTTGCATTTGCAGTAAGCGGCGTTGCGGAAGCCCGTTATTGCGGTCTTTGCCGCGCGGCATGTTGCACCCCCTGCTGCAATTATGTTATGCAGGAAGACACTGTTATGAGAACGTGTCGCAA
>JAZRTH010000158.1:0-1590 GCA_045651945.1 Thermoguttaceae bacterium | reverse complement strand
GGGCCAAGGGGTTGGTGAGTTTAATTGTCTTCCTAAGACCGCTTGGCCTCCGACTTGGATGACGAAATGGTTCTGGTCGTGTCCGGTCTCTGTTCGATGGAAAAACGACGTCTTTTTCTCTCATTCCATTCCCTCTGACTGCTCCAATTACCCCTTCGACTTTACATTCTTTGACCGTCCCCTTGAGGAACAGGACTTTTCTTATAATGGAGAGTTTTCCCGTCTGGTTTGGGGACGCGATTATTTCGAAGACAACGCCCGCGCTTTTGCAGACGGGATCGGAGCAAAATTCCTCATTACAGGGCACGAACCCTGTATGGACATGGGATTCAAACAGCCGAATCCCATTCAGATTATTTTAGACTGCTGTGACGATACGCCGGCGTATATTCATCTCACCGCCGACATGCCGACGGATCCGATGACTATACGCTCCGCGGTGCATTTTCTATAAGGGAACGCAGATAAATAACATTTTCTAGCTCACCCTATAAATTAAGCCGCAAAGAACGCAAAGAGCGCATAGTTACTTTTAACTCTCCGCGTCTCCGCGTGAGATTTATCTGCTCAAGTGTATCCGCGACTCCGCGTGAGATTATTCTAGGGTTTAAACGAACTACCTTCCAAGCGCTTCTTCCGCTAACGCGGCAGCGACTTCGACGCACTTTGTACACGGCGTTTTACATACCGTTTTAATTTCTTTGCACAGTTCCGAGCCGGTCTGAGCGACAAAACCTTGGATAATAGCTTCGTGCTTGTCTTCCGGCGTGATTCTTAACGCCGCATGCAGAGCGCCGCAGCGTCCGCCGGGAGCGCGGCCGCCGCCGCACTTGGAAAGCTCTTCTTCCAGTTCCGGAAACCCGCAGCCCATCGCGACCGATTGAGCGCAGTTCTTATGCGGCGTCATCTGAAAAAATTCTAATGCGTTGTTCATGGGGTGATCTCCTGTAGTAATATGTTCTACATCAGTGAAGCTGCTAGCCGCTAGCTACTAGCTATAAGCTTGGTAGTTCTAGGTTCTCAGCTTTAAACGGTTAACGTTGGAAGCGGGACAAAAGCTAGAAGCTAGGGGCTAGAAGCTAGCAGCTGTCTCACAACTAAAGACGCTTTTTGTCGGATAAGTCATTAAATAACTAAACCTTATGGTATACTCAAGTACTCGCTGACGTCGAGGAAAAGCTGCTCTTCAAACAGGGGTTCCGACTCGAACGTTTCACCTAAACGATAGTCTCGGCGGTTTTCAGGGTCGTACTTGTCCCATTTCTGTCCGTCGGGAGAAACCGGTTCGCCGGTTTTGATAAACGCCGCCCACGCGTTAATCATCTTTTCTGACATGACCTTGGCGGACGGATGATCGGGAAGCATATTTCCAAAGACGTATTCCAGTTCCGAGGCGTGAGCGACGCCGTGAAGCGAGTCAGGCGCCTCCGTCGGGTTGCGGAAGTCAAAGCGATAAAAATAAACCGGGCAGCCGTGTTTTGCCAGCGCGTCGGCAAAAGGAACCTGCGTTGCGGAAATGAGCGCGGCGCCGTATAAACGGGAACACGCCTTGCAAACAGCGTCAGGGTCGTTATCGTCTGGAACCGGATA
>JAZRTH010000157.1:0-2103 GCA_045651945.1 Thermoguttaceae bacterium | reverse complement strand
TATTCAAAGTCCGCTCCAACGCGAAGATAGCCGCCGGAAATGGTAAACGAACCGTTTCCCGTCCATTCGCCGTTGCAAAAGACGTAGGCAGAAGAGTCGTTCAAAATGACGTTGCCGTCAACGCGAATCGTTCCGCCGCCGGTGGAGATGTTAGACGTCGGTCCGATATACAATTTGTTTCCAGCCGTTCCCAAAACCAGGGTTCCTTCGTTTGCCTGAATGGTAACATTTTTCATGTCGCCGTTGAGAACCTGCGTTGACGCGCCGGTTTTGGTAATCGTCGAAGCGATGTTGCACAGCATCGTGCCGTTGTACGTAAAGGTTTGATCTGAAGTTGTTCCTGCGCCAATCGTCATGCCCTTGGAGTTGCTGGCGGTCGCGGTGATTTGAGCGCCTTCTTCGCCAGTCAAACCGCCGACTTGCATTTTCGTACCGTCCCAGAAGTTGATAGCGCCGTCGGCTTTGATAACCAATTCCGCGTAGTTGTCAGACCAGTTCTGCTTTTGCCAGCCGCCGTTGTAAAACGTTCCTTCTTCAATAATCATCTTAGCGTTGGAAGAAAGAGCAAATGTAACAGGCTGATTGTTGGCAGAAGCGCAGTAAAGCTCGCCGGCTCCGGATTTTTTCCATGTTCCGTCTCCAGTGAAGGTTACGTTCTTTCCAGAAGAAATAGCCGTTGCCGCAGAACGACCTGTCGTAGTCATGTCGAATTCGACCGTACCGCCGGATTTGACGTTAATCGTCAAATCGGATTCTGTATTGTGAGGAACGTCGTTGTCGAAATACAGCGTCGTTCCGCTTTCTACGTTGACCGTTCCGTTAATCCCGCCGGCTCCGGCGAGTTTATACGTTCCCTGAGCGATGTTGGTCGTTCCGGTAAATCGGTTGGCGGCAGTTTGAACCAGCGTTCCCTCTCCGGTTTTGGTAAACTCGCCGCTGCCGGCAAAGGAACCGGTAAATTGGGCTTCGTTGGCAACGTTGATATTGACGTTGGAATTGGATTCGATTTTCCCAATGAGTTCCTTGCCTGAAAGGTTGACGGTCATCGTTCCTGAGCCGGCATTGAGCAGCGTTCCGCCGTCGATTGTAACGTGAGTTGTAGCCGAGGGCGTGAAGTTGATTTGGTCGTCCGTCAGACCCAAAACGCCGCCGCCCAAAACGACGATTTTATTGACGCTGTCCAAATCGGCGGAATTGGCGTTGAGCGTTGTCGCGCTGGTATTGCCGCCAACGTAGATTCCCAGCGGCGCAGTTGACGCGTCTGTCAGAGCGTACGTTCCGCCGTTGTTGAGCCAGGTTGTACTCGTCGCCAGCGAACCCGCCATGTCGTTTGCAATATACGTATGAGCGGCAGAAAGCTGTCCGGTATAGTAAGCCGTTTCGTTGTCGGACAAGGCGCGATTGAAAACCATCGTGCCTGTATCGCCTGTCAGAACGGTCGTTCCCGACGCTCCGGCGGAGACGTTTACCCCGCTGACGCGGTCGTACGTATCAGAGGATTTCCACCAGTTGGTCATGCCGTTGTAACGGGAAGACGCAATGTTGATAATATCCAGATGATCCATCGCGTTGTTGTAAATGGAGACGTTGTCCAAGGTCCCGTTGAGGCGTTCGTTATCCAAGATCGTTTTGCCGACGCAGAAGTTTTGATTGGATTCCGCGCGGGCGTTTGTAGTCGAAGTCCCAATCAGCTGACCGTTGAGATACAGATAATGCGTCTTTCCAACGCCGATTGAAACGACGTGGTTTTCAACGCCGCCGCTGACGACGGGATAGCCGTCAACTGCCAGGTCGTTTCCCCACCAGTAGCTGTCCAACCCCTTGTTGGTGTCGGTCGTTCGGAACGCGTTGCACTTTGTATTGGAGTTGGTTCCCCAGCTGACAATCCCGACTTTAGCCAGGTTCGACGTGGTCAGAAATGCAGAAAGCGTGTAATCAGAGGTCCCCGTCGGGAGAGTAAAATTGGTTACGCCGCCGTTGGCGCCAGTTGCAGCGAGATAACCGTTAGTCGCGGTCAGCTTGCCGTTGGCAATAGTTGCTTCAACAGAGGTCAGCGTTTCTCTGGAAACCGTGTCGGTCGTTCCGTCATTGAAGTACCAGAAC
>JAZRTH010000156.1:0-3065 GCA_045651945.1 Thermoguttaceae bacterium | reverse complement strand
TATAAGAGGAACCAGCCTGCCCCACAAGAAAACGGGCGATTGACGCGTTTCCGCCGGACTGGTTCATCGTAGCTGTTCCATATCTTGTGGTATTTTCCGCATCGCCAATCCAAAAGTTGTCTGCTGTAACAAGCAGTTTGCCGCCGGTCATGTTTAAAAGCGAACCGTTCGCATTAGAACACCAGGAAAAACCAGCGTTGCCAGCCAAAGCGGACACAGTCGCGTTATCCTCAATGCTTATGAGAGTTTTAACTGACATGGCAGTCCACCATTCTTTGAATGCTGTGTATTTACTGGAACCGGTAAAATACATTGAAACAACATAGTCGTTTCCACTTATTGGCTTAAGAGTATTGTTAGCATTATTAGTACCGACCCAATTATTGCCGGTAACGGCAACGGAAGCCGAATCCTCCAATCTCATGGTGAAAGCAGCATTTCCACTTGTGATGTTTCCAACCGGAACAAATGTACCGGTTAAGTTAGTTCGAGATTCTCCGGTAAAAGACAATGAAATGTTTTGACCGTTTGCTCCTGGCTTATAATCGCCAGAAACGGTAATTACGTCTCCGTTGATATACCCGGGATTGTCTGCTGTAACAGGCGCGCCGTTACTCCAGTTGGAATCCGTAAGCAAATCGGAAACTGTTGCATCGCCGGCAGTCCAAACCGTATCCGCCAAGACAGACGAATTCGCCCCCAGCAAAACAACGGCTAAAATCGTAAATAAATATCGAACGATCAATTGATTGAAGGAACTATATTTTTTCATCGTTTCACCTTTTTTACAATAAAGGGAGAGACTTTGATTTAAACCCTCGAATGGCAAAAAGAGCTTTTCACTATTCAAGAGCATAAAATTACATTTATACCACATATATTATAACTCCATTTTTCAAAAATTTCAAGTATTTTGTAAAAATTTTAAGAAAAACAGAGAAATTTCCGAGAAAACTGGTTCTGAGGAATGGACAAGATGCATACTGTTTTGTAAAATATTTCTGTCGAAAATGAGTATACGAATTGAACGTTTGAGTTTAAATGTTGATTGACTAAAGAACAAAAATTTTTCCAATCATTTCTGAAAATGCTTCCATTCAGTATTGACAAAGAATTAAAAGAGGTGTACAAATAGTACGATTTACAGGAAGCTTGTATAGCCGAAAAGTTTCCATAACATTTTTGTTATCAACGTCATGGAGAAAAAGACATGAAAAAGTTTATTACAATAGCGCTTGCGATAGCGTTATGCGCGATTCTATTCAGCGCAGCAATAGCTCAAACTCCACCGCAGGCTGTTCCGGGAACGCCGCCGGTTCCGAGACGTCCAGTTCCTCCTGTACCTCCTCGGATGGACCCGCCGCCTCGTCCGGGATTCTGCTGTCCGGATTGTCAACGATTCCACAGACCCAATCAACCGGGACAGCATTGCCCTGACTGCTCCGGCTATCATCATGGACAACCAACACATCCCCATGTAGATATGCCGCCGCGTCCGGGATTCTGCTGTCCGGATTGCCATCGATTCCACAGACCCAACGCACCGGGACAACACTGCCCAGACTGTTCCGGTTATCATCGTGGACAACCAACCCATCCTCACGTAGACATGCCGCCTCGTCCGGGATTCTGCTGTCCGGATTGCCGTCGATTCCACAAACCCAACGCGCCGGGAGAACACTGCCCAGACTGCTCCGGTTATCATCGTGGACAACCAACCCATCCCCGGATTCCGCTGCCCAATCATCCCCTGCCTAAAACACCCGTTCCCCAAGCTATTTAAGCAGGTAATATAGAGTTTACTCTTTCTAAAAAGCGAAAGCGTAACTGAAAAGTTACGCTTTTGTTCTTTCTTGAAGTATTGCAAACAATGCCGTCCGCATATAGCCAGACGAGCCGCTTATCGCCCGGGAATTGCAGCCAAAACGGCTTACTGGCGAACAGAACGCAAACTAAACGTCTTTATATTGCTTGACTATATAGCATAAAATTTCAAATTTTTCTAAAAAAGCGCTAATTGAATCTTGACACAAAATCAAAAAAGCATTAAAAAGAGATAAGAAATTTGAGAAGTGTATGCAATTTGGAAAACTTTCCAAATTGTTCCTTTTAACATCGTCAAGGAGAAATAGACATGAAAAAGATTATTACTATTGCAATTGCTGCTGCGTTAAGCGCAATTCTATTCAGCGCTGCAATGGCTCAACCTCCGGTGCGACCTGTTCCGCCGGTTCAGGTTCCAAGACCGCCAGTACCGAGACCTCCAGTACCGCAGCGAATGGATCCGCCGCCGCGTCCGGGATTCTGCTGCCCCAGCTGCCATCAATTCCACGCCCCCACACCGGGACGTCATTGTCCTGGCTGCTCCGGCTATCATCACGGACATCATACCCATCCCGCTATGGATCCGCCGCCTCGTCCTGGATTCTGCTGCCCGGACTGCCGTCGTCCTCACAAGCCCAACGCTCCAGGACAGCACTGCCCTGACTGCTCCGGTTATCATCAAGGACGCCATACCCATCCCAGCATTCCGCTGCCGCCGGTTCCGCGACAGCCCGTACCGCGTCCGCCAGTGCCGCGTTAATCAGGTAAAATAGAGTTTACCCTTTCTAAAAAGCGAAAGCGTAACCGAAATGGTTACGCTTTCTTTTATTCCCTATTCCCTATTCTCTATTGCCTACTGCCTATTGCCTACTGCCTCAGCCCACAAACGCTTCGATTCGGTCAAACGCTTCTTTGAGCGTTTCCATGCTGGCGGCGAACGAGGCGCGGGCGTACCCGGGGGCGCCGAATGCGCTGCCCATGACGGTGGCGACGTGCTGCTGTTCCAAAAGCGTCAGACACCAGTCGGAATCGGTTTCGACCATCTTGTCGCCGTATTTTCTGCCCAAGTGCGCCTGAATGTTGAAAAAGGCGTAGAACGCGCCGGACATCTCAACGCAGGACATACCGTCAATTGCTGCGATTCGGGAAGTAACGTAATCGCGTCGTTTGGAGAATTCAGCAAGCATCGTCGCAACGCAGGACTGGTCGCCCTGAATCGCCGCCAACGCCGCGTACTGGCT
>JAZRTH010000155.1:0-9306 GCA_045651945.1 Thermoguttaceae bacterium | reverse complement strand
TTCGGAGATGGTCTTTTTCATGTTTGTGGAGAACATTTCAGCGCCGAAGATGCCGATTTTCAGATCCGGCAGCGTTTCGTTCATTTGAGCAAGGACTTCCAGAATTCGAGGTCCGTAGGAAACAACCGCCGTCAAAATTTTGGTGTTGAACGCCTTGGCAAGACGAATCTGTCGTTCGGTATTTCCGGAGCTGGCGGGAACGATAAACAGTTCCGCCTGACGAGCGCCGTGATACATGCCGAAACCGCCGTTAAAGAGCCCAAACGTTGGGGTGATCTGGCAGACGTCGCCGGGCTGAGCGCCAGCCATTTTGTAACAGCGAGCCATGCATTCTCCCCACTGATGAATGTCGTTGTTGGTGTACGGCATGACAACCGGCGTGCCGGACGTCCCGGACGACTGGTGCATTTCTCGAATCTGATCTTTCGGAACGCAGCACATGCCCAGCGGGAAGTATTCCCGGAATTCCTTTTTGTTCATCGTCGGAAGAGCGGTAAGATCTTCCAGACCGCGGAACGTATCAGGATTGACGTTTGCTTCGTCAAGCCGCTGCTTGAAAACGTCGTTATGCGTGTAAATCCATTTGACAACCTTCTTTAACCGCTCGTCTTGCAGTTGGGTTAATTCAGAACGGGTTAAAGTTTCTTCTTTTTCGTTATGAAACATAATGTAAACAGGGGGGATGGGTGAAAATGAAAAAAGTTAGCTGTCAGCAACAGGTCTTCAAAACGAATGACGTAACGAATAACCTCCTGCTAACAGCTAACAACCAATGTTGACATTAAATTGTCAACTGTAAATACTAATAACTCGTTCCGGAACCGGTCGGAACGCTTCCTTCCGATTCTGTACCGTCAACATAGTTGAAAATACGAACGTTGGCGATGTAGGAGAACATCGGGACGCTGGTAATTCGGACGTAACGACGGTCAGCGGAAACAACCGCCTGAGCCATAAGGTTCGTACCAGTCGGCAGGGTAATAATCTGAGGCTGGTATCCAACGGCGCCTTGACGATAGTAAGGATTGTAATAACGTCCTTCTTCAGCCGCCTGATCGGCATTGACAAAGCCGTCGAGCTTAGCCATTGCATTAGGATCGAACGCCTGAGCCAGCTGCTGAGCCAAAATCGCTCTGTTGACCTGATTGTTGACCGCATTGGCAATAACCTGCTGAGAAGCCGCAGTACGGCGTCCGTCATGAAGAGTGAACATCATGCCAGCCGCATCGTCTTTGAGTTGGATATATCCAACCATCGGCTTTTTGCCCTTGAGGGAATTGAGGTCGTCAGCGTTGACGTGAGTGAACAGTTCAACCTTGACTTTGCCGCCGATAATTTCTCCCCAAAGCTTTTTGACTGCCAGACGATAATCGCCGTTGAATCCCTTCGGGCAGACGTATGTCTCGGACATCGTCTTGTTGTTTTTGCCGAGCTGACCGGCGTGAGCGTCTCCCATGAAGAAACCGCCAGCCGGGGTTTGAATGTTTTTCATTGAGCAAACCGTTCCGCCGGGTTCTTCAACGGCAATGTCAATATCCGCCTGACCAGCCCAGGAAACGCGAATGATGCAGTCTCTCTGTTTGGCGTTATTGATTTCTTTCTGGAATTCATTTGCTTCTCTCTTCTTGTTTTCAGCCATCAGGTCAGAAACAACGCTGTTGGCAACATCGTTAGCTTTGTCATACAGGTATTGCTTTTCTTCCGGCCACGCCAGAGAAAGAATTCCCAATGACGCCCATTTCTTCGCTTCGCGATTGTTGGTAATGGAAGCAATCGGCAGGGCTTTTTCGTATGGTTCAGCCATTTCCGGATTGTTCTTTGCAACTTCACGCAAAACTTGTAACGCGCGATCGTGCAGACCAATTCTTTGCATATAAACGGCAATTAAAATCATCGTTTGAGCGTCGTCGCTGAATTCGACTGCCGACATGAGAGTGCGTTCGTATTCGGACTGCGGGCGTCCGGCGCAAAGCTGCGCCAGAGCCAACGCTTCGTACATCCAGGGCTGAGCCTTGCCGGCAAGCATAGCCGCCTGAAGCGCTACAATAATGTCATTGTACTGATTGGTGTGCTTGTAATGAAGCATCGTTCTGCGAACAAGACTATCATTGGCGTCGTCCTGCTGGAAGTAATTCTTCCAGAATTCTTTCTTGTCTGCGGAAGCAGGAACAGAAATAACAGAACCGTCAGGAGTGCGTTCCAGTTTAACGGCAGACGCTGGTTTGGACAGGTCGTCTTTCATGTTGAACGCCTGGAAATTCTCGTTCTGAATCGCCTGTTGAGCGGCGTTCAAACGAAGTCGTTCAGCTGGAATGTTGAACTGCCCGCCGCCGAAGTTGTTGTTGCCGCCTCCAGAAGAGCCGTTGTTGCTCATGCTGGTAGAGTTGTTGCCCATGCTGGTAAAGACGTTGCTCATATCAGGCATTTTCGGAGGCATGACGAGGTCGGCAACCGGATAAACTTTTGTAATGCACTTTTCTTTTGCCTTGGTCAAGGTTGTAATGTAAAGGCATTCATTTTCGATAACGTAGGACAGGTTCTGAGCGCTCAAGGCAATTTTCAACGCGGCTTTAAGCGACATTCCGTTTCCATCAACAGAAAGAGTAACTTCTTCCGGACTAATCATTTCGTCTTTGAAAGCGGCTTCGTCAATCTGAACGTTGATGTGATGCTGATCGTGAATTTCCTGAATGGCGTCTTTCAAAGGACTTTCCGTCAATTCAATGTTGGTCGGTTCTTTGAGGGCTTTCATAATCTGCTTTTCCTTTTCGCCAGACTGAGCCAAGTCCATGGAGCTGTACTTTGCTCGGCGGCTGGCTGTCAGACGAGCCCAAACTTCGGAATCCGGATAGGTAATTGGCGGTTCGTCCGGGAACGGCAATGAAGACTTGTCGCTTTGATAAAGCGTGTCGCAGACCTTGCGCTGTTTGAGCGAACGAAGCTGAACCTGTTTGATGTAATTGTCCAGATTTCTGGTCCACTGAATGCCAGCAACAGCGGTAGGCATACGACTATCCGTGTCGGTCATTTCATTTGCCATGCCAACCATGAGGTCCTGAGCCTGTTCATACTTCTTTTCTTTACAGGTGGATTCAAATCGTTTTCCCATCTGATTCATCTTTTCCATTTGACTCATCATCTGTTCAGCGAGAATCTTTCGGTCTTGAGCTTCCGCCATTCTTCTGGCAGCTTCAGCGTTACGCTGGGCCATTTGATCGCCATATTGCTGAGCTTCTCGAATGGCGGCTTCAAGATTGCGAACCAAAGCGTCGCGATCTGCCGCTTTAATATCAGCATTGCGTCGAACCGCTTCACGCATATTTTTCAGGTTCTGAATGGCTCCTTCGGGGTCAATTCTCAATGAAGCTCGAGCGTCATTGATGGTTCGGGTAACTTCGCCAACCTGTTGTTGAGTGATGGCTCCCATTGATGCGTCTTGAGAATCCAGCAAACCAGAGCTGTCAAGCAGATCAAAATCAGTCGGACCGTCGTCCAAAGCGATAGCCTGACCGTTTCCATTTTCTGCAATCAGTTTTTCCAAATTATCGATGTCGACATTTTGGGGATCCAAAGCTTTTAACTCGTTGACCAGATTTTGAGCGTCCTGAATATCGCCGGTGTTAATGGCAGAGTTTGCCAGCCGGGTCAATTCGTTGATACGATCAAACATGGCGTTTTCAGCCTTGTACATATCTGCTTTTGAAACCAACGGAACCAAACCGCTGGAATTGTTGGCCATCAAAACAAGCTCTTTGATATAGTCAAATCTTTCAGCCGAGTTGTTCGGTTGAGCCGTCCAGGTCTGTTCGCCGTCTGAAGTACTGGCGGATAATTCGAGCGCGCCATCTCCAGTGTATGTTCCGACTACCATCGAATCGCGGTCAGTGCGAAGCGGCGGGAAATCCATCGCCGGTGTGAATGTATTGGGCCATTTAACGGTCGCCTGTTCAGGCCAAATGACGTTGGCTGCGGTTGCGCTATCCATGGCTGCAATTGTATTGCTGACGTCATCAGTAGGAATGATCGCCATTCCGCCTGTTTTTGCTGCAAGGCAGGAAAGAACGCGAGCGTCAGGATTGGGACCAATCTGTACGCTGTTTACGGGAAGCTTTTTGGAAGCCAGTTCTTTACAAACTACATCAAACTGGGCTGGAGAAAGCATCTTGGCTCGACTGGTTCCGGAACCAATAAACATAATCGAATTGTTGCCAGCAGGGAATGGCTGACTGCCAGCCGCTTTCATGGCGGTTTCGATGTTCATGGCTCCCAACGGAACGCGATCTTCCAATAACGCAAAAGCGTTATTGAATTCAACGCTGTCGGGAGAAACAAATCCTTTGGTTAAATCGGAAGAATCAACGTCGCTGGCAATAAGGCAAACCTTATCCTCAGCGGGATTAAGGCTGCTGACAAACATTTTGATTGTTTCCAATTCCTGTTGACGGAAATTTGCCGCAATTGAAGCAGACGTATCTGCAACAATAACAATGTTGCGCCCTGCAACAGGGGTTTCGCTAATCGTCGGCGTGACGCTCAAAGCGAAGTACTGTTCTCCGGAAGTTGCGTCTTTGAACGTGTACATTTCTGCAGACGTCGAAACTGGCTCGCCCAGAAGAAGTTCTTGTGCAAGCGTCGTTGACGCAAATAATGCGAACGCCATAGCGGCGAGAATCGCGATTGGGTTGATTCGATTAGTAAGCATGTGTAATACTCCAAAGGGTAGTAGGAAAACGTCAAATAATAATTGACGAACCTGGTAATTTATTTGAAATACTTAAATATTTTTTTCGTTCAAACGACCTGCGTTGCTGTTTTCAGTCGCGTTAAAGTGGTTGGCATTTCCCCAAAAACTATTCGTTGTCGGAGTTTGTATTATTTCGATCTTCCATGTACAAACCGCTGACGTTGCCGCCAGAGAAATTGCTTCTGGTATAAGGGAGCGGACGCGAATCGACTCCACCCTGGATAACGGCAGAGCTTTCCGGATTGATGCCCATTGTTTGAAGCAATTGGTCAAGACTGATTTGAGGCGTGTTAAATTCGTACGCTGCTTTGGTAAAGTTGGTAAACGTCATACGTTCTTCTTCGCGAGCGCCTTCGTCAGGTCTTTTTCCGATAATCAGGAAGTCGGTCGTTTCTTCCAAACGACGAACCTGTTTGTCTTCATTTTGATAGCCGTCAACAACGCCGCCGTTGGCTTCCAACAGTTTGACAAGCTGTTCGACGTCGTTAATGCCGTTATTGTCCATATCGATAAAACCGGCGATGGCAAAATGACGATCGCCAAAAACGGGCGAGTAAATTTTATCTCCAGGCAGGATGGGGTCTGAAGGATTGTCTGACGTTACAACGCAGTCAGCAGAGTGAAGCCCTGTAATTTGAGCAACCTGAATGCTTCCCTTTTTCTTTCCGTTTTTCATGTCGGTTTCCGAACGGGAATAAACGGTAAACGTTGCGCTTAGCGGGATGTTGTCAGCGCTGCCCAGGTCAATGGTCGCTTTACCTTGAGCGGCAGAGATAAACTGTATGCTTCCATTGGGCTTTTCTGCAACGCGTGAGTTGTTTTTCGCCAGCTGCTGACGAGCTTTAATATTTTTGCCCATCTGAACTTTAATGTCTTCATTCGTTTTAGCCAAGTCGCTGTTGAGCTTTTTAATAACAGTGTCGCTGGAAACTCCCGCTGCCTTGACGAGTTTATCCAAATCGTTCTTTTGTTTGTTGAGGTCTGCTTCAATTTCCGCTAACGCTTTGGCGTAAATGTTTTTATCTTCAGTAAAAATTGCCGCGTGCTTTTTAACGGAATCCATGGCAATGGAGTTATATTTCGTTCTGTTTTCGTTAAACGCCGTCAGATCGAGAGTGTCTTGCTGGTTCGCGTCCAGGGTGAAGTTTTGCACCTGCATCTGATTAAACAAATACGCAAGAATGCTTGAATAGGACTGGTTGCTTTTAGTAAAGTTTTCAGCATATTTTTTCATTACGGAAGCATGGTCTTCCACCAGTTCCTGAACCGTCTTTTTGGTGTCTTCGCCATCAATTTTTTTCTTGAATTCTTCAAGCTCGTTCTGCTTTACCATCAGTTCTCCATTTTTGATAGCCTGTTGGTCTGACAGTTCTTGCAGATGCATTAACGTTTCCGCGTTCATTTGATAGAACACGTAAAGCGTAACGCCGAGCGCAACCGTAATCAAAAAGAAAACGATTAATGCGAAATTCCACCAGAAAGTAGCTTTTAACATTTGGATTTCTCCCTCAAACCGTATATGGCAAACAGTTATTTACATAAAATTGATTAAATCTTTATCGCGGCATGACCCGGCTTCCAGTGCGACTTCTGAAAGTGTTGTCTTTGGAGCGGGTAACGCCGTACGAGGGCTGGGAACTTTGGGATTCTCCCGGCTTGACTTTTGACAGTTCTTTAGTTTCCAGACGACTCATTAAATCCTGCAGTGTAATAGCGGGAATACTGTATCTTTTTGCCTGGGAAACAAAACTCTTGAAAGCCGCCGCTTCTTGCGGATTCTTTTCTTCGTCCGGCGGATTTCCGACTACATAAAACTGCGTTTCAGCAACGATTTTTCCGTGCATGGCCGTTCCATCGAGATACGCGTCGCAAACGTCTCCGTGCTGCTGAATGTACGTCAGGATGCGGTCAATGTCGTTTTTGCCGTCGCCAGTAACGTCAAGGTTTCCGCAAAGCGCATATCGAACGTGATCGCCAGGCGTCCAACCTTTGGTGAAGATTTTGTCTCCCATGGTAATGGGGTCGCTTGTGGAAAACTCGTCTGCATAGCAAAGAGCCTGGTTGAAGTTGACCTGAAATACCTGTAATGAACCTTTGGGTTTGGTTGTACTTGTGGTTGCATTAGCAGGGTAAACGTCGAACGTTTGCTGATTGCGAAGATTGTTGCCTGACCCAAGGTTAATAACCGCAACTTTTGTCATGGGATTATAGGATAAAATCAAACCGTCGGGACGATTGACGGATTTGCTCTTTTTCGCTTTTGCAACTCTCTGCAAATCTTCCCGAATGACGTCAAGCTCTTTAATGCTTTCGTTGGCTTTGGCGATTTTATCGTTAGCTTCAACAAATTGATCTTCGTTTTCTTTGAACAGCTTATCCAACTCGGCGTAAATTTCAACTTTAGCTTTATTGATTTTATCTCTTTGAGCGGAACTGCTGTCAATAGCGGCAAGCAGAGTTTGCTGATCTTTTTTGGAGGATTCGATTAAAGAAACAAGCTCTTTATCTTTAGTTTGTTCACGGGACAGGTTGACAACCTTAAGCTTTTCCAGTTCCGCCTGACGTTGAGCCAACGTAGCTTTCTGTTCCTGGATTTTACCGAACATCTTGGCGATTATTTTCGCATAGACTTTGTCAGCGTCTTCCAATTCCAGCCCGGACGTTGGACCGGCATATTTTTCCATGTCTTTATCAATTAAGTCGAAAACATAATCTCGACGCATTGATTCTGGACAGCCGACGAGCGTTTTGAGCGTATTGATATCTTTTTGAACGCTGGCGATTTCTGCTTCCTTGGTATTCAGTTTTTTAACTGCTTCCGGAATTTTAACTCTATTTTCGTCCCATTGTTGATAAATCAGGTATATGCCAACGCCCATGCCGATGGACGCCAGAACGAAAAATATTATGAATCCGATGGTAACCGCTTGCTTACGAAGCTTCATGGATATTCTCCTTTAAAGTATAATGGTCAAAACTATCTATCTTAACATTATAATAGATAATTTGTATTTCTGCAACTCTTTTACAAGAATTTTTCAAAATACTTTTTTACCAATAATATATTAAGCCCTTTTTCGTATTCTGTCAAGCAATTTTTGTTGATTTCCGGAATTTTCTCCCCTTTTTATATGATGTTTACTACGAATGTAGGAATTTTAACGCTTTTTTCTTTGTAAAAGCTCGCTGTAGGTCTGAAGAGTGCGTTCTTCGGCGCGAGTGAGGCTGTCTCTTCCAGTCTGAGAAATTTTTCTCAAAATCCGGTCGGCTTCGTCTGCAAGTTCCGCTTCCAGCCGGGCGTCTTTTTCTCTCTGAGCGTAGTTGCGGGAGTCGTCGCTGCCGCCGCTGAACATATCTTTCGTTTGATTGCGCGGCTTGTACAGGAACGCATCGTCTTCGTCGTCGTAACGTTCATCTTCATGATAGCGAATGCGGGGCGAGGCTTTGAAGTGTAGCGCGGTGTTGAAATCGCCCAGGAACAACGCTCCCAGTCGGGTAAAATTCCAGTTTAAAAAGTAGTACGCCGCTGCAAACGCCGCTGCGCTGAGGTGAACGGTGTAGGCGACGTTGTCGCCCATAAGACCCTCTCCATGCATGGCTCCGTACATATCAGACCCCACCAAAAGCAAACCGAAGACCCAGGCTGGCATGGGAATGGGGATGGGGAACAGCACGAGCGTAACCTTCGGATATGTAATGGCAAACAGGATTACTGTCGCGGTTACGCCTCCAGACGCTCCCAGCAGACAGTATGGCGAGTCCGGCGAAAGCGTTCCGTTCATCCAGGAGCAGAAAATCCAAAAAACGTTTCCAACGACAATGGCGGCAAGGTAAAAGCCCAGGAACTGTTTGGCTCCGTAGCGATCTTCAACGAATCGCCCCAGGAAGAACAAACCGAGCATGTTGCCGATTAAATGCCAGGCGTTTTCGGAGGAATGAGCGAATCCGCACGTAATGAACTTCCAATACAGCCACGGTTTATAAACGTCTGAATGGTGCAGGGAGAGCGTTTCTGTAATTTTTCCGGAACTCTCGACTTGATAGATGCGATTAGTATCCGGATCTCGGTATTTCACAACTTGCGGCGGCGTGATAAAGGCGTTTGCCAGCCATAAAATAACGTTCAGAATAATAATCTTATAAACGATTTTCATCGGCTCCCGCCGCGGAACGTAGGAATCTCGGTAGTAGTCTCGATCTTGAAAGCCCATTTTAATTAGTAATTAGTAATTAGTGATTAGTAATTGACGCGAAGCGGTTTCTCGCAACTCGCAACTCGCAACTCGCAACTCGCAACTTGACCACTCGCCACTCAATTATATATTATAACAAAATTGTGGGGATTGCAAGCGGACGCAAATTCGATATAATAAAAAATGGAGAAAGTAAGATGAAAAACAGCAAAAAATTTGATTCTATTATACGTTTACGCGGCGTTCGGGAGAATTGTTTGAACAATTTAGACGTCGATTTCCCGATTGGGGGGCTGACGGTTGTCTGCGGTCCGTCTGGCTCGGGCAAGACGACGCTGGTTATAAATACGCTCTTTGCGGAGAGTCAGC
>JAZRTH010000154.1:0-6525 GCA_045651945.1 Thermoguttaceae bacterium | reverse complement strand
ATGGCGGACAATTTCGGCAACGTCGTTCATCTGTACGAACGCGACTGCACGATGCAGCGCCGTCACCAAAAGCTCATCGAGGAAACCCCCTCTCCCCACATTCCGGAATCGACCCGAAAAGCCATGTGCGAAGCGGCGGTTCGGCTCGTCAAACAGGCGGGATACACCAACGCCGGGACAATCGAGTTCATCGTCGATAAATCGGGAGAGTTCTATTTTATCGAACTCAACGCCCGAATTCAGGTCGAACACACTGTTACAGAAATGCTCACCGGCATCGACCTGATTAAAACCCAGATTATGGTTGCCGCAGGAGAGAAGCTGCCCTTTACGCAAAAGGACATTAAATCCACCGGGCACGTCATCGAATGTCGAATCAACGCGGAAGACCCCGACGCAAACTTCCGCCCCTGCCCCGGTACGATCACGCATTTCTTCCCGCCGGGAGGATACGGCGTCCGCTGGGACTCGCACGTTCACGCCGGGTACACAGTCTCGCCGTGGTACGATTCCATGATCGGGAAACTGCTGGTTAAAGGCGCAACCCGCGCTGAGGCGATCGCCAGAATGAAACGCGCCCTGTCAGAGCTCAACATTCAGGGCGTCAAAACGACCATTCCGCGACACCTGGAAATTCTCAACCACGAAACGTTCGTTACCGCCACCGGCGACACGACGTTTATCGAACGAACGTGGAAATAACAACATTGCAATCAAAGGGCGTCTGAACAAAAGACGCCCTTTTTTATTGACAACTCCCGCCATGACCATTAAACCGTATTCTATCGTTCTTCTGACAGCCGCGTTTTGGGCGCTGGGATTGAGTTGTGTAACGTTTTCTCAGCAGAACGCAGAGGAAGCGGCTGAGCAGATTTCTTTTTCGTGGTCAGACGGAACGGCGCGGCTGATTTCTTCTCGCGGATACGCTCCGCGAGTTTGTCGGCTGGAAGATGGGCGGATTCTGGCGGGAATCGAGACCGGCGGCGGAATCAAGACGCTTGCCAGTTCCGACAACGGCAAGACATGGACGGAACCCGTTCAAGCGTCGTTTCGTCCGGACAAACGCTGCGCCAACGTCAATTTTTATCGCGACGGCAACACGCTGTATCTTGCCTATCGCGCCGTCGGGAACGAGCTGAAAGGGTTTTATACGTCGCTGCAAGTCAGCGTCTCGCTGGACGAAGGGCAAACCTGGACGCATCATTCCACCGTTGCTCAATACTGGGAATCCCGCGGCGGCGTTTGGGAACCGTACCTGGGAACGCTCAACGGAAAGCTGACCTGCTTCTACGCCAACGATGCGGCGTCTGTTATGCATTCTAACTATCAGAATATAGAGTACAAAGTCTGGGACGGCTCCCAATGGACAAACAGAACCATCGTCTCCGACGGGAACAAACACCGTTCCCGCGACGGCATGCCCGTCTGGACGCAGCTGAAAAGCGGAGAATACGTCTGCATTATCGAGGGGACGCAGAAAGCCAAAGACGGGTTTCCGTTTGTTATCAATCTGATTTATTCAACAGACGGGAAAAGCTGGTCAGAGCCGGTTGAGATTTACCGCCCGACAACGAAGAGTTCGAAGGCGTCCGCGCCGGGAATCGTCGAACTGCCCAACGGTCAGCTGGTCGTCAGCTTCCAGACGGACGAGGACTCGAGCGTCAAAGGCGACAGAACCAGCGTCATGAAAACGATTCTTTCCGACGGAACAGACGTTAAGAACCTGTCACGCATCAGCTTCACGCCGTCGCAGAGCGTCTTCGGCTCTCAGGACGTCAACTCCGTCTGGTCGGGAATCAGCTTCTTCGACGGAACCCTCTACGCCGCAGCAGGAACCCGTTACGGCGCAAACATGAAGTTCATTGAACTGCCAGTTCAGTCGTTATCCGCCTCCGTCTCGGCTGATTGACTCTGTTTCAGATGCAGTCTTGCCAAATACTCTAACGTTTGCAAAACGCAGTGATTATATTCCTCTGGCTCCTCAACCGCCAATTGACGATAAATTTTCAACGCCTCGTTATAATTTTCCTCGGCTTGCGAGTATCTGTTTGTTTTGGCATACAAATCGCCCAAAGTCTGGTAAACAAAAGCGGCATTGTTCTTATCCTGTAAAACGGTAACAGCTTCAAGAAAACTGGCTTCCGATTCTGAATAGCGTTCTGAATGAAGATATAGAATTCCCATATTGATGAGATTCTCCGAGAACGGTTTATTATAAGCGTCTGGATTCTTGCCAGCCAATCGCCGATAGATTGTCAACGATTCTTTCAAATTACGCTCTGCTTCAGGAAAACGTCCACAATTGGTATAAAAGAAACCGAGAGAATTGAGAATCTTTGCAATCTTGTCATCATAAACTCCAGGATTGACAACATTAAGCTCCTTCATAACGGCAAGGCCTTCCAGAAACAGGTTTTCAGCCTCTGAATAGCGTTGCATCTGATTATGTAAAAAACCCAGATTGCAAAGACTCATCGCATACTCTGACTTATAGGCGCCTGAATGCTCGTCAACCAGTCGGCGATAGATTGTAACAGCTTCTGTCAAACTATTTTCAGCTTCTTCGGCGCGATTCATACCGTCATACAATCCTCCTAAATTCATTTGAATTTTAGCAATCGCGCTATCGTATACGCCAGGATTATCTGCGTTAAGTTCCTTATTAATATCAAGAGCTTCAAGAAAAACAGCTTCCGCTTCAGAATAACGTCCTGTATAAATATACAATCCCCCTTGATTGAGGAGGGCAGACGCCAGTGCGGGCTTATATACATTCGGCTCCTTGTCTACCAATCGTTGACAAATAAGAATAGCTTCCGACAAGAAACGCTCGGATTCAGAGTAACGCCTCAAATAGAGATATACTCCGCCCAAACTCATCTGAATATTAGCAATCTCGCCGTCAAATTGATTATGGAATTCCTGGTTAAGCTCTTGATAAACATTTAGAGCTTCGAGATATTCTGCTTCGGCATCTATCAACTGCTGCATCCGCAAATGTAAAGAGCCGAGATTGAGAAGATTCCTTGCAAACACCTGTTTATAAAAGCCGGGATTCTTATCAACCAATCGACGATGAATTGCCAAGGCGTCTTTCAAATACCTTTCGGACTCCCCAAAGCGCGTCGTTTGGAGACATATTAAACCCAGATTCATTTCAGCGGCGGCAAGATCTTCCTCGTATCGTCCATCGAATTGCAAGTTCAGATCATTATAAATATCGAGAGTTTCACGATAAACAGCTTCCGCCTCGGAATAACGGGCAGTTTGAAGATACAAGCGTCCAAGATTGTGGAGAGCAAGCCCAACAATATCCAACGAATAAACATCAGGATTCTCATTAACCAACCGACGATTTAGAGCTAACGCCTCGGAAAATTCTGTTTCACTTTGAATAAACTGACCTTGCTGAATATGCAATAAACCAATATTGTTCAACGTAGCGGCAATATCATTATCGTATTTATCCGGGCAGTCTTTGTCAAGACGCCGGAGAATAGCAAGCGCCTCCATAAGCGCGCTTTCTGCTTGTTCAAACATATTAAGCTTGAAATAAACGCTTCCCAATCTTTGAACAGTTGTCGCCTCATAAAAATCATGCTGTCTTTTGTTTTCATCGTCGTCAGAATTTTGACGAAGAACGTTCAGCGCTTTTGTATAAGCTTTCTCGCCTGTCAGAAATTTTCCAATCGACTCCGCAAAAGACGCTAAGTCAAAGTAGAATCTCGCCTGCTCAGACGACGGCAATTCCGATATATCCAGGTCAAAATAGGAATCCAGACTATAACCATTTTCATACAATTCAAGCCAGTATTGTCTAAAGTCAAAACTTTTCGACATGTGTAACAATACATTGTAATTCAACAGATAGTTGTATAATCCAGACCAATCGTTCAATTGACGCAAAGCCCAGGGAATTTCTTCGCATTTTCGTTCCAAGGGGGCGTTACAGCCCATGTATTCAACAATCCGTCGGCGAACCTTCGTTAATTCTGATTGATACCTTTTTTGCGCTGCAGAGGCAATTATCTCATGAGAAAAACAATTCAGTCCGGAACGAACAACAAAATGGCTGTCCAAAGAAAAACAAATCTGTTCCCAGTTAAATAATGTGCATTTTATATTAGACGCATTGTCATCATTGTGACAATTGGAAACGCCTAATAACTCTTCATTTGAGAGTCCAAATCGAGACGCTGTGAGCGCCGTTAACAGCCTCGAAACGATCCGTTCTCCAAAACTTTTTTCCAAACGACTCAAAACGCGATCGAAAAATTCTTCCTGGCTGTCAGCCGATAAATATAAATCTATTTGCTGATCGAGTTTTTCAAATATTCCAAAAAAGCACAACTCATCCAATAAAGTTCGCAATACTACCGGGCTGGCAGATTCTTTATCTTCAACTATTCGATGAATCTGTTCCTGAGTCAACTCACGATTCCGTTCTTTCAAAAAACCTGTAATTATTTGCTTTATTTGTACTGCAGTTAAGGGAAGAACGTCCATTGAATCAGAACCCAGTCTTTTGAGTCGATTCATTGTTACATCCTCTTTCCATGTAGTAAAAATTGCTTTAACAAACGCTGGCAATTTGGGAAGCCATAATAACTCTTTACTATTCTGGAATTTCGTAATTTGATTGACGCCATCGATAATCAAAACCATTTTTTTATCTGGATTTGAATTATGCCAGGCGCTGACAGCGGTTTGAAACTTGTCCCATAAAAACTCGACTTCGTTTTTAGGGCGTTCCTCTTTTGAGCGGTCGTACGAGTCAAATGTTAACGAGTCGCCAGACTTATCCCCATACTCTTTTACCAGGTCAGGATTAAGCTGGGCAATAAGAAGCTTAAGAATCTCAATCGGGTTATCGCTCATTTCCGAGGCGCCAACAAAGCAATAAGCAAAATCAAGGTCCGAACGAGTTTCCATCCAGTTCGAAATCAGAGCGGATTTTCCATTCCCCCGATCGCCTGAAATTGTAAAATACTGCGATGAACCGTCAACAAAAGCATTGATTCGTTCATAATCGTCCTGACGCGGTACGTAAAGCCTTCGTTTTTGCTGCATAAAAGAATGCTGCTGAACCATCAGCCGTTCAAGTCGGCTTGTCTTGGAAGGGAAAAATCTGTTTATAACGTCTTTGAGAAATAATTCCACCTGATTGCCCATATCCTCAATAGACGCGTATTCACCAACGGGGTATCGGCTTTGAGAACGGACTTCGGCTTTCAGAGCTTCCAGTTTTTGTTCGTCTAATGGCGTATTGTAACTGGAAGCTTGAGGAACCGAATTCTTTGAACGAATCCAGAACGCGGCGTTCATCAGTTCCGGTTCGCGCAAGACGCCATACTGCATCTCGATTTCCGTCAAACTCAGTCTTTTCTCGAAATCCTCTTCCAGAAAATCAAAATCCCTCTTCATATTGGGATTTTTCTTCAGTTCCTCCTTTTCCGGCTTCCAGCCGTAACGCTCCCCAAGCAGACCAATAAAATAAGGCTTGCTCTGCTTGATCGACTTCAAACAAACCTCCACCACCTGACCGCTTTCCGACTGTTCCTTTGTAATCCCCCAGCGAAGGTCAATTGGAATAAAATAGACGTCGCGGTCGAGACAGTATCTTTTAATGCGCGGGAAAACCGTTTCCATCAAATATTGACGTTCATCCTGCATATCAATAAATGTTGAAGAAACGAAAACGCGAAAAATGCGGTTTTGAATATTGCTGTTGGGGTCGAAACAACTCTTATTGGACATAGTCTGTTAAACTAGCAATGACAAACAGGATTTGAATCTGCCGCGATAACAACGCCGCAGATTCGTTGACCATCGGATTCTTCGGTTAACAACGCGCCGCGTCCTGTTTGATATTCAAACAAGACGCAGCCTGTTACGGCGGAAACACGAAGTTCATCGAACTGTTAGGTCAGTCTTTTACGATGCGGTAGCCCAGCGCGTAAACCGCCTTGAGCGTTTCCATAGCGGTGTCGCGATCGTACTTCTTTTCGCTTTCCGGCAAGTCGGCGTACGGAATCAGGCAGGGATGCAGCTTCTTTGCGTCGTGCCGCTGAGGGCCGTAAGTCCAGCCGTCGTTGAGACGGTTTTGCGCCCAGTGATCGTGAGCGTTTTCCGCCAGCTTTTCCGTCAGTTCGTCAATCTCCGGCGGCAAAACCACCGTGGACGTTTCAACAGGTTTAGGAATGTAGTCTTTCATAGTTGAATACCTCTATTGTTATGGGATTAATACTCTTTGATAAACAATCCTTGGAATCTCCCTTAAACGGGTCAGATCCAAACCAAAACGATTATCTTTTGTCTAAAGTTAACGTTTTTTGTCTTTCTATTGTTAATATAACGTATTTAAAACTGAAAAGCAACAGGTTTCGTTCAAATTATGGCTGCAAAAAACTTGAGAGAACGCCACTTATCCAAAAGCTATGATTGGATTTGTGTATTTTGAAGGAATTTTCCAAAAAACATTTAACATCTATTGAAAAAAGCGTCAACAATGTTTATAATTAAAAT
>JAZRTH010000153.1:0-5670 GCA_045651945.1 Thermoguttaceae bacterium | reverse complement strand
GGAATTACGCATTCGCCGTCAGGCGAACCTGTTGCGAGTAATTCACAAACCACCGATTCCAACGCACAACCATGGGAACCCCTCCGAGCTGCCGGGACTGAAAAGATGTCGATTCTGACTCAGATTCGGTCGATCAATCCGCTCTATGGGGCGTTTCTGATTGATCAGCTGGTTGACGCGGATCTTAAAGAACGGCTGCAGGCGTTCGAGTCCGTTTTGGAAGTTCCCACGACGCTGCTTCGCAACGTTCGCGTTCCTCGACAGTGGGAACTGCCGCCGGGACGTCTGGCGCAAAGCCGGCTGGACAAACAGCTGTTACAACTCGGTCTGGCGACAATCGACGAACTGGTCGAGAAGACGAAAGAGGAAATTCAGGAAGAGCGGGAACGTTTCGGCGGTCTGCCGGACGCCTCAGAACGGGTCTGGGTGATTCCGTTTGCGGAAAAGCTCTATCGTCTGTTCCAGTACGAATACCCACTGGTAGAGGAAATCGAAATCACCCCGGTTTGGATAACAGGCGAAATCCTGGAGTTCAACGGCGAGTTTAACAAGTACATCACGTCGAAAGGGCTGGCGCGTCAGGAAGGCTTGATTTTCCGACATCTGCTCCGCATGATTCTGCTGTTGGAAGAATTCGCTCAGCTGGACGTTCCTGTCAGCGTCCGGGAAACGTGGAAGCCGGAACTGCTGGGCGTCGCCGACGTATTGCGTCAGTGCTGCACCGCCGCCGACCCGCAGGCGACAGAGGAAATCCTCGCCAAGTCGGAAGAAGAACGGGAGTCTATATAACAAAAGGAAAAACCATGTTTACGATAAAACCGTGTTCAATTGAAGACGTCGATACGATTATGGACATGCAGGACCATGTTATTGAAATCAATAACAAGACCGGCAGGGGGAACTGGTATATTGTAACTCAACGCCGCGAGCTGGAAGAAGCTCTGAAGAATAACAGCCAGATTGTTCTCGGCGCGTACTGCAACGGCGAGCTGGCTGCCTGTATTGCGATGTCGTATGGGGATTCGCATGGGATGTTTAAGACGCTTCTCAATAACTATCAAAACAACGAAGACAAACAGTTCGCCTACGCCAAGATGGCAATCGTCAAAGAGGCGTATCGCGGTCACGGTCTGCAAAGGACGCTGCTGCGCGCGCTGGAGGCTGAAGCTCTCAAAAATCCCCAGATAAAGTACATGGGGGCGATCGTTCACCCGGACAACAGCTTCAGTCTCAAAAATGTTCTAGCGGAAGGTTACGAAAACAAAGGCAGAGCCATCCCTGACCCCCACCCGGGCTATCCGAGAGTACTGCTATTTAAGACTCTGGACAGACCGTAAAGTGGCAAGTGGTTAGTGGTTAGCGCTAAGGAATAAGCCAAGTAAATCGCTTTGCGTCCTTACCACTTACAACTTACCACTTACAACTAACAGATTCGACCGTATCTGTTTTTTCTATTCAGCTTTAGTCGTTCGCGTGAACGTCGTAGGCGGCGCGTTAAAAGGAATTCTTCGACATCATTTCAGATTCTTCCTGTAAAACGCCTCAATCTTGTCGAACGGAATGGCGTTCTTTCCGCCGCCGTCGTAGAGGTCGCAGTGCGACGCGCCGGGAACGATCAGAAGTTCTTTGTTGTCGCCCTTGAGCATTTTGAACGCAGTCTCGCCGAAGTAGCGGCTGTGCGCTTTTTCACCGTGGACGACCATGACCGCGCTTTCGATTTCGTCAGCGTAGGCGAGCAGCTTGGCGTTGAGGAAAGAGAGGAAACTCGTTACGTTCCAGCCGTCCGTCGAGTTGAGCGAGCGGGGATGGAAGCCTCGCGGCGTCTTGTAGTAGGCGTAGTAGTCCTTGACGAACTGCGGAGCGTCGTCCGGAAGCGGATCAACGACCCCGCCGCCGCGTTTGGGAGCGCCGGATCGGAAATCGACGATGCGCTGGGCGTTCATCGCTTCGCGTTTCTTCATGCGTTCGGCTGCGGAATCCTCCGCGTCGTTGTAGCCGTTGGCTGTAACGCGGGTCATGTCGTACATCGTTGAGGCAACGGTCGCCTTGACGCGCGTATCGATCGCCGCTGCATTGATGGCAAGACCACCCCATCCGCAAATGCCGAGAATGCCGATTTTCTCCGAGTCAACGTCGTCCCGGCTAATAAGGTAATCGACCGCCGCCTGGAAGTCTTCGGTATTGATGTCCGGCGAGGCAACGTAGCGAGGCGAACCGCCCGATTCCCCTGTGAAGGACGGGTCAAACGCGATGGTCAAAAACCCGCGCTCCGCAAGCGTCTGGGCGTAAAGACCGCTCGACTGTTCCTTCACTGCCCCAAACGGACCGCTGACGGCAATCGCCGCAAGCCGTCCCGTTGCGCCTTTCGGCTTGTACACGTCTGCAGCGAGCGTGATGCCAAATCGATTTTGGAAGGTCGCCTTGCAGTGGTCCACCTTCTCGGACTTCGGGAACGTCTTGTCCCATTCCTGCGTCAGTTCCAGTTCCGCAGCGTTCGCGGTCAATGTCATTGCAATGAGAATTGATCCTAAAATAAATCTGGTCATGTTTGATACTCCTTTGGAAATTATGGTAAAAACGACTGAACTGCAGCAATCGCGCGCTCAATGAGTTCGTCAAGCGTCCAGCCAAGCTGCTCCGCGCCTCGCTGAATCACGTCGCGCGAACACCCGGCGGCGAACTTCTTGTCCTTGAACTTCTTCTTTACGCTCTTGAGGTTGAGGTCTTTTGCGCTCTTGGAGGGATACATCAGTACGACCGCGCCCAACAACCCCGTCAGTTCGTCAACGGCGAAGAGAACTTTCTCCATGAGATGTTCCGGCGCAATGTCGTTGGCGATTCCGTAGCCATGCGAGGCGACGGCGCGGTTGATAGAGTCTTCCACGCCGAGTTCCTTCAGGAGCGTTTGGCTTTTCAGGCAATGCTCCTGTGGCCACAGTTCGAAGTCGATGTCGTGCAGCATGCCAACGATTCCCCAGTAGTCCTCTTCCTCGGCATAGCCGAGTTCACGGGCAAACCAGCGCATGGTCTTTTCCACCGTCTCAGCGTGTTGAAGGTGGAATGCGTCTTTATTGTAACGCGTGAGAAGCTCCCATGCCTCGTCGCGCGACAGGTGCGTTGTCCTTTTCTGTTCTTCTGTCATTGTTATCCTCGTTTCCTTGTCAAATTCAAGAGAAAGTCCGCCATTTGCTCAACTGCCTCAACAGCGTTCGCGGTATAATTCATTGCAATAAGAATTGCTCCTATAATGAATCTGGTTATGTTTAATACTCTTTTGGGTGATTATGGGGTTATCCGGTAACTACACACCAGAAAGATAGTATTTGAATTATACTGCAAGCAAAGAATTTGTCAATTCAATTCTACGGACATTTCCCCAAAAAGAGTTTTTCGGTTAATTGGCGTCGGGCGTTTGCGCAGGCGCTAAATTACCGGAAGAACCATAAATTTTCTTTGCGATTCTAACATTTTAAAACGTTTTTCGTATATAATTATATAATATACTAAAACGACTTGAGTTTTTCCGATGTTAAGCCTCTAGCTACTAGCTTCTAGCTATTAGCTTGATAAACCCTGATTCGTGCATTATCGCAAGAAATAGGGATAACCAAGCTAGCGACTAGTAGCTAGTAGCTAATAGCTCATTTTTCGGGAAAATTCAAGTAAAACAAGTATAACAACTCATTTCCCTATACAGGAGACAATTTCATGAATAGAAGACAGTTTATCGCGGCGGCTGCGGTCGGGTTTACAATGGCGGCGTCTGCCTTTGCAGACGGTTCCACGACGATTCCATTTGAGACGTTTAACTCGTATTTCGTTCTCAACACAATTAAGCCGGAAAAGGGCAAGGATTGCAAGTTCGGCGTTTGTACAACCATGGAACAGTTTGAATCGCTGTTTCATCCCGCAGCGGTCATGTTTTTTAGTAGAAAACAGAAGTTCGTTGCCCAGGATTACTTCAACGACCACGCGATTCTCTACTGGATCGAATGGGGAAACACGCCGTGGCAGTATACCGTCCAGGCGGTTGAACAAAGCGATTCCGGACTGGTCGTAAAGTACACCCGCGAAGGCGAACCGTCCGAGACCGCGTATTTCGCCCCGATTCTGCTTGTTGGAGTGAAAAAGACCGCGCTGTCCGCCGACGGCAAAGTCGCGTTCGAACTCAAAGGGAAATAAATTACACGTCAGGAGAGAATATCCATGTTACATTCATTGATTATTAAGTGTAGGAAAGACGTCGCATTGGGTTTGCTTCTTGCCGTTCCTGCCGTTTATGCCCAAACCCCTAACGTTACACAACAGTCGCCCCAGGCGGCGGTGGAATCGGCTGTCGCCAGCCCTGTTGTCAGTCCTGTTCCCAGGGCTGTTACAAGTCGGGTGAAATCGGTAAGCATGTTTAAAAACGGCGTCGCGCTGATTCGAGAAGAGTTTACCGTTCCCGCAAGCGGTCAGTACGTTCTCGACGCCATTCCGTACGCGATTCACGGCGCGTTTTTCATCCAGTCGGATGCGGACGTTGAAGCGGTTCTGACGCAGCGTCAAAGCCGGGAAACCGTTGGCGCGTCCGGCGATCTGAACTATCAAAAAGACCTCGTCGGAAAGAAAGTCCGAGTGTTTTTCAACAACGCCAACATGCCGCCGGTTCACGGGACAGTCGCCGCCGTTCGTCAGACGACGGACGACAAAGCGCCGCAGTCCGACTCCGATTTCCGTCCCCGCTATTACTCTCAGTCGTATTATTACAACCGGGGGAATGAAACGCCCGAGGCGCCCAACCCGCATTTGATTCTCAACACGGATTTCGGACAGTCGGTAATTCAGCAGTCGTCGATTGCCCGGATTGACGTTGAAGGCGAAATCGGAACGGTTGTCAGATCGCGTCCGACGCTGCTGTTCAAGGTCAAAACCGAAAAGCTGGCAACTGTCGGGATAACGTATCTGACCAAAGGCGCCGCCTGGGCGCCCGCCTATCGACTTCTGCTTCCAGACGAAAAGTCCAATCGCGGCAAAATGACCATCGAGCAGACCGCTACAATCGTCAACCAATGGCGCAGTTTCAGCGACGCTCAGATTTTTCTTATTAGCGGATACCCGAAAATCGGCTGTGAAAACGTGATCTCCCCGATTTCCAACAAGGCGAACCTGTCGGCGTTTTTCAGCCAGATGCTCAGACCGGACGGCGACGACCGCGGCAGCATGATGTCACAGATGGTTATGAACTCCGCCAGTCCCCGCGATTCCGACGACTTCCCGTCCGGCTCAGTCGCCGCGTCCGGAGACGGTCCCGATATTTACTATCACCCCGTCGGGCAGCGGTCAATGAACAAAGAAGACGTTCTGGCGCTGTCGAACGGCAAGAAGGAAACGGAGTTTGAACGCATTGTCGAATGGACGGTTGCCGACACGCGCAACGAGAACGGACACCCAATTGACCGGGAAAACCCCAACACGCCGTGGGATACAATTCAGTTCGTCAACCCGTTTGACTTCCCCATGACGACCGGCCCCGCCGCCGTCATGACAGAACACAAGTTCCTGGGGCAGAATACCAGCTACTGGACGTCGCCGAGCGAAAAGACCAGCATCCCGATTACGAAATCGCTCAGCGTCAGCGTTAAGGCGGACGAGCACGAAATCAACCGCAGCGACGAGATGCGGTACATG
>JAZRTH010000152.1:0-1359 GCA_045651945.1 Thermoguttaceae bacterium | reverse complement strand
CAGCGGACGCAAGGCGTCAAGCGGCTGGGGGTCGTGCGGCAGAGAGCATTTGTCCGCCGGGTCGGTTGGGAAGTAGAGCGCGTCCAGACGGCCGTCGAAACCGGTCAGGTCTTGAAGTTCAACGGCAACCTGCAGATTGTTTTCTGTAACAGTAACAGACCCGGCTTTCTGCCAGCCCCAGCCGGACCCGTAAATGCCGAGCGTGACAGCCGACGGTTTCCCGTTGAGAATCAGCCGGAACTTCCCCGGCGCCCAGTCGCGCTGAAGGGCTTCGTCGGTCAGACCGGCTGGCGCCCACGGCAAGACCCAGTTTCTCGTTCGAGCGAAAACCCGGTACTCGCCCGGCGCTGGCAGCGTTACCGTCGTTTTCGCGTTGGCAACCGGCTTTCCCAGCCCGTGCGCCAGAAGAATGACGGAACCCGCCTGTCCCGGCGCTTTTATGTCCATAAACTGCTGGTCGACGACCCAGCCGCCCTTTTCCTGAAAGCTCTCCGCCTCAACGAAAACGGACTCCGCCGCGCGGGCGCTGGCGGTTAAAAGAACGAACGATAACAGGAATGCAACAACGGCGAGTTTTTTCATGACGGTTCTCCTTGAAATGTTGAGTCCGGATCGCGGCAGTCCCCTGCCGCCGTAGTATATTTAGCCGCAAAGAACGCAAAGTACGCAAAGAAATTTTTAATGCTTCGCGGACATACTCCGCGTCTCCGCGTCTCCGCGTGAGATTTGCCCGGGCGTCTTGCACCCCGGTTTGCCTTGTTTTTTAAAACTTTGCGGACTTCGCGAACTTTGCGTGAGGCTTCTTCAGCGGACTTCGTCCGCGACCCGGAAGGTTGTCGGCTTACGACTCTTTGTTATGCACGCTTCGAACTTTTCGGTTCGCCTTCGGCGAACTGCGTAATTCCGCTCGCTGCGCTCGCTTCATTACCGCCTTCCATTTTTCCTATTGTCCCTTGTCCGGATTGGGCTGGGCGCGTTCCATCATCATTTGGATGATCTCTTTGTCGGTTTCTTTCATGCCGTCTTTGCCCAGTCGGACGATGTTGTGCAGGGTCGCTTCAATGCCGGCGGAAACAAGCCCTTCCCCGCTTCTGAACTGCATTTCGTCCTGGAACATTAAAAAGCCCAAAATTCCGACGTCAACCGCCGAGGCGATTTTCGCGGCGCAGGACGCCTTCGCCCCGTCACAGACGACGCCGGACAGAATCGCAATGGCGTTGACGACCGTATGGGCGATTTCCCGGTATCTGCCGCCGTGAAGGTACGCGATGCCCGCGCCCGCCCCGCAGCCGGCGGAAACGACTCCGCAGTAGGCGGACAGACGCCCCATCCCGGACTTGATGTGTATCGCCGTCAGGT
>JAZRTH010000151.1:0-2690 GCA_045651945.1 Thermoguttaceae bacterium | reverse complement strand
CGCGCTGTACTGTTCGTTTGTAACTTCGCAAATTCCCAGATAATAGTCCGTTCCGGGAACGCGGCGGCATGTCATTGTAACGCCCGGCGCGAGTTCCAAAACCAGATCGCCATCTTGCGGTTTATCGTCGTTGTTCCCGATGGAGTTGTCGGCGGGGAAATGGTCTTTCTCAATTTCTGTTACAGCCGGGACGTTGGACTGAACGTACTGATCCGGTCCGAGGTCAACGGTCGTCAGGCATTTCGGGGCGTCGGGCGAGGCGTTGCTTGGTTCCAAAGTCGGGTCGTGGTCGAGCGGGGCGTTTATCCCCGCATAGAGTTTGCGGAGTTCCGCTCGGCGTTCCCACTGATGAGCGACTTGGTTGGGAATGGCGTGGTTGCGGATCTCGCCCCAGTTCCCGTAGTACGGACAGTTCAGGTCAATCCACGTATAGAGCGTTCTTCTGGCTTCGTCGTCAAGCGTTACATTGTAATGGTCAGCAAGAATTCTCATCAGCGGCTGAGCGGGCGCATAGAATTCGTACGGTTTGAGAATTCCCATTTGGGATTCTTTGGTCGGCGTGCGGACGTATCGGCGCAGATTGTAGTACGACTGCGAGAATCGGGACGCCTTGTTAATATACGCGCTCGTATCGAGAGCCGGGGCGACGGGTCCGCGTTTGAACGTCAGCGTCGTTTTCTCCTCGTGACAGTCAACGCAATACTTGTCGAGAATTGGCTGAACCTGTTTTTCAAACGAGAAACCCTGTTTTGGTCCGACAGGCTGAAGTCGAACCGGCGCCTGACGCGAGGCTTGCGTGGACGCCAGCGGCGGCGGGACGGAGTTCTGCTCTTCGTGACACCCGACGCAGGAAACGCCTTCTCCTGGCATGGCGGTAAACCAGGATCGCATGAACTGAATGGCAGCGCCGTCTTTGTCCAGCGGCTGAATGGCGCAGGGCGTAACAGCCGGAACGGTGAAATGCGCCGAGCCGTCTTCGTTGACCGGAACGATCCCGAGAACGGTTTTCGGATCCCACGGGCCGTCCAGCCCAACGCTGTGCGGTTCCGCGCCCATGCCCTGATAGCTGAACTGGTACGTAAAAACGCGCAGCGCTTTCACCGTCCCCTTGGGAACGCCTTTCAAGCCCTCGCCAAAATAGACGTTGGCAATAAAGACGTCCGCTTCCTGACGGTCGTAGTTCGTCCGGTTCCCAATCACCGGCGGGCGGGGCGTCTTGCGAATCGGGATCGGCTCGAAACAGGCGAAATTCGGAACGGAAATCAGCGGGACGACGTTGTCGAACGTATCGACCAGACAAATCTGCCAGCCCGCGCCGGGCCGCAGCTTGGCGGAAACGAGAAAGACTTTGTCGGTAATCGGGAACGGGTGTGTAAACTGCGGGAACGATTGCGAAATCGGCAAGTCCAAAACTTGTCTGCAGACAGGCTTGTTACGTCCCGGGATTCGCTGGACGGCGCCGGAGTTCTCCTTGCGCCCTTTGGACGTGTCGAACAGAACGAGGTCGCCGATGCGGTTCTGCTCGTGATGTCCGCCGACAATCGCGACGAACTGTGACGGCTGACCGGGAATCGGTCGGGCGTAGAATAGGCTGCCCGGCCAGTAGGAATTGCTCCCGTAGAATTCCGACTGGTTCGTGCCGTCCGGGTTGGCATGCATGAGAATTCGGGAAAACGCGTGCGGCAAGTCCGAGTATTCCCAGCGCTGGTACATGATCCGCCCGTTTTCCATCAGAGTCGGCGACCAGTCGTGATCCTGCTCCAGCGTCAGCTGACGCACCTGCCCGGCGGGGTCTTTGCGGTACAGGTTGCAAACGTGCCCGGAACCGTTAATACAGGGAACGCCCGTAAAACAGGCGGTCGAGCAGAACGCGACGCCGTCGTCCGCCAGATAACAGCCGTCGTAATTGTCGACGTCGGACTGCTCAATCGTCGGGACGAGTTTCGCACCGGGGTCTGCGTTGTTCAAAGCCAGTTCCCAAAGCCGCCATCGGTTATTTTCTGCAGAGCAGGGCATGGAAAAGAGAATCCGCTTCGCGTTAAAATGCAAGTCGACGTCCCCGACAAAGACGTCTCTTTCCGGCTTGTAAATCAGCCGGCTTTGCCCCGTTTTGAGGTTGAACGCCTTGATGGAGTTGTTGTATCCCGTTTTGGAAAGAACCGAGTTGCTGTTGTAGTTTTGCGGCAAGCCGAGCGCGGCAGAAGCGCGTTCAATATACAGGATTTCCTCAAAGTCCAAATCGGGATTGGCAAGCAGCGCCTCTTTCTGTAACGCGGCAAACTGAGTACGCAGTTCCGGCGTCGGGTTGTCAACGCAACCCTCCTTGTTGATTTGCTGTACTATCGCGTCCAGCCGGTCAAGATAACGCTGGGCGTCGTACTCGTCGGGATAGCGGGAATGGATGTCAGCAATGGCATCGCGCAAGGCGTCAACCGGCAGCGGGTTGAACTCTTTGGCGGGAGAAAAGAGCGTTTTTCGGTTCTCTGCCGTATTGGAAAACGTCAGCAGATTGTAAATCAGGGCTTCAAAATTGCTGCGAAAATGCGAGTCCGCTTCGCCGTAGACCGGGGAAATCTGAAACGGAATTGCAAACGCTGTTCCGTTCCCGCGAGTGAAAACGCAGCCGGGATTTGCCGCCCCGCCAGGATTCGTCGCAAAGACTGTTACATTCGCCCCGGTTACGCTAAACG
>JAZRTH010000150.1:0-5440 GCA_045651945.1 Thermoguttaceae bacterium | reverse complement strand
TCTGCTGAAATACGCCAGCGGCTGCATTCAGACGGTTTGCGCGTTATGATGGGACCATTTGCGATTTGCATTCGGTCGTCGATGGCTGACATTGCATGGAATATGGAAAACATGTACCGCGATTATCCCCTTGCCGACGATCGCATGGCGGATTACAGCGTTGTGATTGATTACCCTCGCGGACTGCGCCGCTGGTATCGATCGCAGGTTATTTTTGAAATTGACGGCTATATCCCCTACAAACCGTATCCTGCCGCGGCGGCAATCGCAATGATGGAATGGGGGTTGAACTGGACGCTGTTTACCGGGGCGAATCAATACCTGCTGTTCCATGCCGCGTGTCTGGAACGCAACGGCAAGTGCATTTTCATGGCGGGAAAGCCCGGCAGCGGCAAGAGCACGCTTTGCGCCGAACTTGCCTTGAAGCAAAATCCGTGGCGGTTGCTGACCGACGAACTGACCATCGTCAGAAAAGAAACCTTTGACGTCCTGCCGCTGTGCCGTCCGATTTGCCTGAAAAACGCTGCGATCGACATCGTCGCCCAACGACATCCAGATGCCTTTATCGGCAAAAAGAACTACAATACCGCCAAGGGAACCATCGCTCACGTTCGCGTCCCGATTGACAGCGTCAATCGTATGGACGAGCCGTCGACGCCCCACATGATCCTCCTGCCTCAGTACAAGCAGGGAGCCAAAACCGAATGGGCGGAGCTGCCGCAGTCGGAGGCGATTATGCTTCTGGCGGAACAGTCGTTTAATTTCCAGACGCTCGGCGCCGCCGGATTTATGGCGGTAAAACATATCGTGTCACAGTCGAAAATGTACGAAGTCGTTTATTCCGACCTCGACGACCTGGTTCCGCAGCTGGAAGAACTGTTTGATGCATAACATGAATCCCGTACGCAATAGCGTCCTGCTGAAATACTGGAACGAACCGGACAGAGTTTGCCATTACTCTGTCGCGGAGTGGGAGCTGTTTTTGCGTCAAGCGCGCAGTACTCGTCTGGCGGGTCAGTGGGCGTACCGGCTGGCGCAGCAGGAAAGCTTCGACCAGATTCCGGAACCGGCTCAAATGGCGCTGGACTCAGCGTGGACGTATTCGGAACATCATCAGCGGGCGTTGATGTGGGAAATTCGTCAGGTGGAGAAAGTTCTCCACAATCTCGACTGCGTCAAGATTCTGCTCAAAGGCGCGTCGTACATTTATCAGGAAATGGAGTTTGCTCAAGGGCGGCTCGTTTCCGACCTCGACGTTCTGGTTCCGAAAAGCGCTATTCAAGAGGCGGAAAAAACGCTCCTGGACAACGGCTGGGAATCCGGCAAATATGACCCCTACGACCAGCGGTATTATCGTCAGTGGATGCACGAAATCCCCCCGATGGTCAACCTTCAGCGCGGCATGACGATCGACATGCACCACAACATTCTGCCGGAGACGTCGCGCCGCCATCTGGACGCATCGCCGCTGTTTGACTCGGCGATTGCGTTGACCGTTCCAGAAAGCATTCAGAAAGAGAACCCATGGGCGCCGACGATTTCCGGCTGGCGATCGTTGCAAGACGTTGACATGGTCATTCACGCCGCCGTTCACGCATTCCAGGAAGGGGAAATTGACGGCTCGCTGCGTGACATTATTGATATAGACGGGCTTCTGCGCCGATTTAGCGAGATGTCCTCTGACTTCTGGGCTCGGCTTCTGGATCGCGCCAAACAGCTGGGACAGACGCGCCCGCTGTACTACGCGATTCATTACGCTCACGAGATTCTCGACACGCCCATTCCAGACGAGATGGTCAAACCGATTCGCAAGATGGGGCCTGGGCTGTTCGCCCGTTCGTTTATGGACGCCGCAGTTTTTCGCGCCCTCGCCCCGCCAACGTTTGAATTGCGTCCGTTCTCCGCGAGATTTTCTTCGTTCTTTTTATACGCCCGCTCCCATTACGGACGAATGCCACTCAATCTGCTCATTCCGCATTTGTGGCACAAAGCGTTCCCGAAAGATAAAATTCCCGAACCCGACAACGACGGTCAGCCGATGGGCTAATTGGGAATTGTCACATTTTATACTCTATTCCTGGCGTTCTTCCAGTCATAGTAGTAGCATAAAAACATATCAGTTGCAACCATAGAGGCGTCGATAATATACAACGCTACAACCCAGTCCCAGGAATAGAGATATTTATGGATAATCCCGGCGATATAGCCAATCACGACAAGCCACAGAAAGAAATAGCTTTTCGTGCCGGAGGTTTTGAATCTGTATGTTTTGGCGATCGAGAAGGGCCACGATGCGCCAAAACAGATCAGCATGATGATTTCAAATATGCTCATTTGATTACCGGACTATTCGCAGTCGCGCCGTAAATCCGTCAGCCAGAGGGCAGCCATACGAACCGCCAAACCGTTGGTAACCTGGTCGATAATGGCGGACTGCGGACCGTCGGCGACTTCCGCCGTAACTTCTACGCCGCGGTTGATCGGGCCGGGAGCGATAATCAAAACGTCTTTTTTTGCCTTTGCCAGTCGACGAGCGTTCATCGAATAGAGAAGTTCGTATTCTCGAACGGACGGGAACGGTCTGGACTGCTGACGTTCAAACTGGATTCTCAGCAGGTTGAGCACGTCAACGTAGGGCAGAATTTCATCCAGAGAGTAGCTGTACTCAACGCCGATTTTAGCCCATTCAGACGACACGAGCGTTGACGGACCGCAGAGAATAACCTTCGCGCCGAGCTTTTTCAGACCCCAGATGTTGGATCGGGCGACGCGGCTGTGAGCGATGTCGCCAACCAGCGCAACCGTCTTGCCTTCCAAAGTCCCCAAACGCTGACGAATCGTCAGGATGTCCAGCAGAGCCTGGGTCGGGTGAGCGTGCGCTCCGTCTCCGGCGTTGAGGACGCATCCGCTGGCGTTTTCGCTAATCAGCTTGGGCGCGCCGGGCATGTTGTGTCGAACAACAAACGAGTCGACGCCCATTGCCTCGATGTTGCGGGCGGTGTCAACGACGGTTTCCCCTTTCGACATCGAACTGGTCCCTGCTGCAAACGCCAGCACAGACGCCCCAAGCCGCTGGGCGGCAAGCGTAAAGCTGCTTCGCGTTCGGGTGGAGTTCTCGAAAAACAGCGTGCAGACCGTTTTGCCGGAAAGAAGATTGAGCTTGTTTTTAGCGGACTTGCAGATCGTTCTGAACCGGTCGGCGACGTCCAATAAAAGAGTGATGTCCTCGGCGGAAAGGGATTCCAGACCGAGCAAATGTTTGTGCCGCCAGCTGTCGACGCACGGCAATGTGGAAATAAAGTCGTCCATGAGCGAACTCTCAAAAGAAGTATGGTATTTGGATAACTTCTATAGATTATAACCGGAATTAAAATACTGACAAGGGAGTGTCTGAAGGCAATAGGCAGTAGGCAATAGGCAGTAGTTTGAATGTTTCTACTGACTACTGCCTCTTTCCTACTGCCTTTTTCCCCCCTCCCCCTTGCAAAAATAGAGAATGAGTGTATAATCTGCCCTAATGTTTTATATGGCGGAGTCCCGGTTCTGCCCGTTCAGCCTCTGGAATCGTCCGATTTCAGATTGTGAGAGCCGCCGCGGTATACTTCACCAGGTTGTTAGAAGTCCAGGGGAAAGACGACTTTCAGCCGGCATCTGAGGAATCGTTTCCAGACGTTAGTGTTTATTATATTTTATTTTAACAATTATTCAAGGTACAGTTCAATGAACGCATCAATGAATAAAACTTATTGGGCGAAACCTCTTGAGGTTGAGCATAAATGGGTCGTAACCGATGCGACTGATAAAGTCGTTGGTCGTTTGGCTCGCGATATTGCTGTCCGGCTGATGGGCAAGCACAAACCCACCTTCACCCCGGGCGTCGACACTGGCGAATACGTTGTTGTCGTCAATGTTGAAAAGGTTAAGTTCTCCGGCAAAAAATGGGAACAGAAACGCTACACATGGTACACGGGTTATCCGCGTCTCCGCAGCGTTAACGCCGCCACTCGCCTGGAACAACACCCCACGCAAATCCTGTACGACGCTGTTCGACGCATGCTTCCGAAAAACAAGCTCGGTCGCAAAATGCTCGAAAAGCTGAAGTTATACGTTGGTCCGGAACACCCGCATCAGGCGCAGAATCCGGAATTGGTTAATCTGGGAGCCAAATAACGCTCTGTTACTTTTAACATACACAATACGAAAGGTTAAATAATTATGGCTGATAGAGTAGTTATCGAAGGCAACGGACTCAACGACGCTCTGGGAACCGGACGCCGCAAGTCCTCCATCGCCCGCGCCCGCATTCGCGCCGGCAAAGGTCAGATCTCCATCAACAAACGATCGCTCAACGACTTCTTCAAAATTGAACAGCACGTCAACGCCGTCATGGCTCCCCTGCTGGCAACCGAAAAAGCCGAATCCGTTGACGTCATCATTCGCGTCGAAGGCGGCGGAATCACCGGTCAGGCAGACGCCTGCAAGTTGGCTATCGCCCGCGCCCTGAAAGCGTTTGATCCGGAAACCGAACAGGTTCTCCGCGAAAAGAGCCTTCTCACCCGAGACGGTCGAGAAAAGGAAAGAAAGAAGTACGGTCTGCGAAAAGCCCGTCGTGCGACTCAGTTCTCCAAGCGTTAATTTTACGCTCGTCGAGACTGCGGTCTGACGTCATAAAACGGGAAGTGAGAAGCGAGAATACTTATAACAAGTTGCCTCTCGCTTTTCACTTTCCGTTTTTTTTGTTATCCATTTACTCTTTTTGACTTTTACGAACATGAACACAATTGAACGCTTTGATCGTTACGTCATTCCAAACTACACGCGATACCCGGTAACGCTGGTTCGCGGCGAAGGCTCGTACATTTGGTCGGACGAAGGCAAGCGTTATATCGACTTCTTCCCCGGCTGGGGCTGCGACATGCTCGGGCACTGCCCGCCGAAAGTCGTCAAGGCGATTCAGGATCAGCTGGAAAAGCTCGTACACGTTCCCAACTCCTGGTACATGGAACAGCAGGGAATTTGGGCAGAAATGCTTTCCGAACGCTCCTTTGGCGGCAAAGCCTTCTTCTGCAACTCCGGCGCGGAAGCGAACGAAGCGGCGATAAAGTTTATCCGTCTTCACCAGGTTCCTAAAGGACGCTATAAAATCATCACGTTTGAAGGTTCGTTCCACGGCAGAACGCTGGCAACGACGACCGCGACAGCTCAGGCGAAGTATCAGGCTGGGCTGGGACCGCTGGTTCCCGGGTTCATGTACGCGAAATTCGGCGATCTCGATTCCGTTCGAGAGCTGGTCGACGAAGAAACCGCCGCGATTTTCATCGAGCCGATTCAGGGCGAAGGCGGGATCCGCATTCCTCCAGAGGGATTCCTTCAGGGACTGCGTCAGATTTGCGACGAAAACGACCGTCCCATTCCGGGACTTTACTGCCTCGGCTCTATG
>JAZRTH010000149.1:0-1017 GCA_045651945.1 Thermoguttaceae bacterium | reverse complement strand
CAATCTGGACGGCATCGAATGGTTTCTGGAGAACGTCTGGGCAGAACTCAACGCGCGTTTTCCGCAGACGGAGCTGGACTTGGTTGGTTCCAATCCCGGCGAAAAAGCGCAATCGTTCGCGAAAACGCCTGGAGTCAATCTGATTGGCCGCGTCGACGACGTTCGCCCGTATATTTATCGCGCCAATGCGGTTGTTATTCCGCTTCGGGTCGCGCGAGGAATTCAAAACAAAACCCTTGAAGCCATGGCAATGGCGAAACCGGTTTTGGCGTCGCCGATGAGTCTGCAGGGAATCGACGACTCTGTAACGCAGTTCGCCTGGAGTTGTAACGAACCCCAATCCTGGATTGACTCTCTGACTCAACTTTTTAATCAGGGCGTTGACAATCCGGACGTTCAAAGCCGCGCGCTGAAAGGACGTCAGGCAATTGTCGATTCCTATTCCTGGGCGGCTCGATTTGCCCGATTGTCGGAATTGATTTTGACGCCCAAGTAATTTCATGGACAATTCAAGCCTCAACGCTGACGTTTCGACAGATTCCGAGAAAGACTCAAAAGCCTTTCCCGGTCGAGGCTTTTGTTTAATTATTTTACTGCTGTTTTATGTTTTTCTGTTTTACGGCAGCTTGACCCCGTTTGTATTCAAGCCGGTGCATATCGGCTGGAATGAAGGCGTTTCTCAAATTCTGGCAACGGGCGGGTATATAGAATCCCAAATGGACTGGTACGTCAACCTGTTTTTGGGAATTCCCGCCGGTTTTTTTATGCTCGGCGTTTTGTGTCTGGATAGAAAAACGTTCTGGTCGGCAATTGGCGCCTTGCTTGTCATTTTCGTTTGCTTTTTGATGGCGTTTACCGTTGAACGGCTTCAGCTCTATACCATAAACCGAAACTGTACGCTGTCAGATATCATAGCGCAAACGCTTGGTTCTGGGATTGGCTGCGTTATTTGGGTAATTTCCGGTCAGGCGATCTGGGACGAATTGCGCCGTTTCTGGAACGGGTCGGGAATTCAGG
>JAZRTH010000148.1:0-1811 GCA_045651945.1 Thermoguttaceae bacterium | reverse complement strand
ATAGCGGACTGCGACAGCTGATCCATGCGGACAAACCACTGATCCGACAGGAACGGTTCAATCGGCGTCTTGGAGCGGTCGGACATGGGCAATTCAATCTCGCGGTCTTCCACCTTGAGCAGAACGCCGATCTGTTCCAGTTCCGCCACGACGTTTTCTCTCGCCTGATAAATCGTCTGCCCTTCGTTCTTGCCGGCGTTGGCGTTGAGGGAGCCGTCTTTATTGAGAATGTTGATCATGGGCAGCTTGCAGCGGCGGCCGACTTCGTAGTCGTTGGGATCGTGCGCAGGGGTGATTTTCACCGCGCCGGTGCCCAGCTCGGGCTTCGCCCAGATGTCGGCGACGAGCGGGATTTCCCGATTTTGAATCGGCAGCATAACCATTCTGCCGTCTTTCGCCATTTCCGCCAACGTTGTCAGCAGAGGCAACAGTTCCACCCGACGTTTCGCCAGGTCTGCCAGCTTCGCTTCAATTTCCGGCTTTTCCTTTTCCGGGGCTTCCGCAAGGTCTTTCGTCCATTGAGCTTCCAACGCATCGTAGATTTTCGCCGGGTTGGGATGGACGGCAACGGCAGTGTCGCCGAGCATGGTTTCCGGACGGGTTGTTGCGACGGTAACGTATTCCGGTTCGCCCGGCTTCGGGTTGACGACCGGGTACTTCATGTACCAGAAATGACCCTGAACGGTCTCGCTGAACACTTCGTCGTCGCTGACCGCGGTTTGCAGGTTGGTGTCCCAGTTGACGAGCTTTTTGCCGCGATAAATCAGATCTTTCTGGAAGAACGTAAAGAACGTGTATCGCACCGCTTTGGCGCAGCGTTCGTCCAGCGTGAAGCGCTGACGGCGCCAGTCGCACGACGCGCCCATGCGCTTAAGCTGAGTCGTAATTCGCTTTTCGTACGAGTCTTTCCAGTCCCAGATTCGCTTGACAAGGCCTTCCCGCCCGAGTTCGTGCCGGGTCAGGTTTTCTTCTTCCTTAAGACGCTTTTCGACCATCGCCTGAGTGGCAATGCCAGCGTGGTCCGTGCCGGGCATCCAGAGGGTTTCATAACCCATCATGCGGTGCATACGGATTTGAGCGTCCTGAAGCGTGTTGTTCAATGCGTGCCCGAGGTGAAGAGCGCCCGTAACGTTCGGCGGGGGAATGACAATCGTATACGGTTTTTTATCGGACTTCGGTTCGGCGTGAAAACAGCCGTGTTCTTCCCAGGTTTTCAGCCAGCGTTGTTCCGCTAACTGAGGTTCAAACTGTTTGGGCAGCTCTTGCATGGCAGGATGATTGGTTAAAGTGAGTAATATAAATCTTTTTCGGAGTGCGGGAGCAAAGCTCCCGCTTTCTATCTTGACGGCTTGCCGTCAAGAAATGGAAAAGGGACTATCCCCTTTCCAGGTTTTTTCAATATTTGAGGAATTGTACTATATTTATACAAAAAGTCAAGATACAGGGGAGGGAATTCTCGTTGAGTGTAGCTGGGAGTTTTCTGGGAATTTTCTGGGAGCTTCTGGGAGACGCTGGGAGTTTTACTGCCCTTCCCAGTAATTCCCAGATTCCTCCCAGCAGTTCCCAGCCTCCTCCCAGTTCCTCCCAATCTTCCCAGTACTCGTATAATTCTCCTGTTGTACAAAATTATTTCCAATTTTATCAACAGGAGATTTTTTATGAGCAGTCTAATAACGCATCTTGCGCCAGAGTTTACCGCGCAGGCGATAATGCCGGATAAGTCGTTTGGTACAGTGTCGCTGAAAGATTATCGCGGGAAATACGTCGTTCTGTTTTTCTATCCGCTGGATTTCTCGTTCGTCTGCCCGACG
>JAZRTH010000147.1:0-3646 GCA_045651945.1 Thermoguttaceae bacterium | reverse complement strand
AGTTCAAAATGCCGTCATCGTTTTTTGAGTAACAGACGCAAAGAGGGACGATTAAGAACAAAACGCAAGCGCTGACGAGACGTCTGAGGGTTATCATTGGAGGCGAGGAAAGAAAGGGAATGGAAAGGCGAGCCGGGAACGTTAGTTCCCGGGCGGCGATAACGTTCGAAGGGTGAAATAACGTATTGCGTAAGCCGGAAACGCCCCCTGGATGGCGCCCGTCCCCGGGGGCCAACTTGACGGCAAAGCCGTCAAGGAATAAAGCGGACTTCATCCGCGACCCAGTGAGGTTTTCGACTTCGTCTATAATTTAGAGCGGGGCGTTGGTTAAGGCGGCGCCTAGGGGCGCCGCTCTCCCCGACGCAAGCGTGAAACTTACGTTAATTGCTAATTAGCGTTTTCTTTTCTCTGGATCGAAACGAGGTACTTCGCCAGCTGGTTGGCTTCTTCGTCCGTTCCGCACCACGGCGGCATGGAGACGTTCGGTTTGTCGAGATGTTTAATCTTTTCCGCAATCTGCTCTTTGGTTTCGCCGTAGGTCAGCAGGCTCAAGGCGGAAAGACCCATTTCCGAGGCGTGGCAGTCGTTGCAGTGGTGCATGAACAGAGCTAAGCCGGGATTGGCGTCTTTCGTCTTCATGTACTTGCTCGTCCAGACGCCCTGAGACAGGAAGCCGTCTTTCTGGCAGTCGGCAATTTGAGAAACGGCAATCTGGTTGCCTAAAATCTGCCCGTCGACGATATAGGGCTTTCGCGCCGCTTCCCGAATGAACTCGCTGCAGGCGAACGCTGCAAAGGCGATAAACAACAGGCAGAGCGAAAACTGCGGGGTGAGGGTCTGCGGTTTCGGGAAGACGAAAAAGACAATCATAAACGCCAACAATCCCAACGCGCCGACAGTCATTGCCAGCATGATGTTCAAAGCCGCAGCGCGTTCAATTGCCATGAGCGCATTTTGCGGGAACAGGGCGACGCTGGCGACCATGCCGCCGAGGAGAAAGAGCGCGCCGACAATCGACGGGGCGATCATTCTTCTAACGACTTTTGTCTTCAGCGCGTCGTTGTCTTTAATCGTCCAGCTGGCGTGTACGAAAATATACAGCGTTCCCAGCAACAGCGCCGCGCCGGTTCGAGCGATCATCTGAGGCAGGAACTCGACGTTGAAAAACGCGTGCCAGAAGTTGCCGGTTTGAGCGTAGTCGCCGAAAAGCCCTTTCGCGTTGATCATGTACGCTGTGATTCCGGTAATCAGAACGAGGCTGATCCACGCAGCCAGAGCGTACGCCCAGCCGATGAGAACGTGGTCGCGTTTGGCGAGCTTGTCCCAGTAATAATAGAACGCGAACGCCGCCGCCAGTTCGATGACAAAAAAGACCCATTCAATCGCCCAGCCGAAAACGAACGTCTGAATCAGCGTCTGCGTCGCCAGCGGAGACGCCAAGCCAATCGTCCACCAGATTCCAACGCCGGTTATCGCCCCGAAAACGACGGTCAGCAGGACGAAAAATTTTGTGTGACTCTTCCAGTATTTTCGATACTCCTCGTCGCCCGTCTTGACGGCGTAGGCGTTTTCTCGAGCCAAAAGAAGACCGCCGCCTACGGCGTAATGACTCACCAAAACGTGAATGACGGACACTGCCGCAATGACAAGCGGACTGGTTAAAATCGGTACGTACCACCACGGATATTGCATAACTGTTCTCCTGATTTATATGTGTATGTTGAAGGTATCTCAAATATGACTTGTCCGGTAACCTCGCGCCTGTTGTTGTGGTCAGCTTTTAGCTTCTAGCCTCTAGCTCCTAGCTTTTGGTATTAGCGCTTGGCTTTAAAAGTTATAAGCCAGAATTACAAATACCCAAGCTAATAGCTAGCAGCTAATAGCTAGCGGCTTCTCAGGCGCTGACTTGCCGGAAGCAGTTTAACTATATTTTACTCGGCAGTCTTGCACCCGACAACGACGCGGGAAACAATCCAGCCGCAAACCAGCAGTCCGAAAACGAAAAGAATCAAAAACGCGATTATCGGCGACCATTGAACCGATTCCGGCATATTGGCGGCGTCCATAACCGGGACGATTTCCAGATGCTGAATCCATTGTCGAACCGTCGCCCAAACGCCGACTGCGCCCAGCTGAGCGACAAACGCCAGCAGCGCCAGCGCCTTTCGGCAGCCGGACGGAACCAGACAAATCAAAATCAGCAGTCCGGCGGGAATGCAGAAAACGTACTTGGAAATCGACGTTACAATCGCGTTGCCGGGACTGTTAATCGCTGCAATAATCGGGTCGGAAACGAGTCCCAAATATTTCCCGTAGGCGTACGTTGTGACAGTCGCGCCGATTATCGCCATGACGGTGGAAAAGCATCTCAGCCAGCAGCACGACGGTTTATTGACAGCGCAGGATTTATCGGTACAACATCCCGCGGCTCCGCCCAGCCAGGCGCCGTCGAAAAACGCCCAAACGCCGGTTGTTACAAAGGCGATTCCCAGCATCGTCAAAATGCGGTAGACGACAACGTAGTTGTGAATCGGCAGAGCTGTGCCCCGCGTCGCGCCGCCGACCTGAGTCGATTCCCAAACGGCGTCCCAGCTTTGGGGAGACGCCATGAACGTGATACCCGTCGACATCGTCAGTCCGGCGATAATAAAGAACAGCGACGCCAGCGAGCCGAAAAAGACGATCAACTGGCTTTTCAGCGGTTTCGGCTCACCCTTGGCGGCAAACGCCGCAATGTAGACGCTGTAGTAGCTGATCATCACCCACAGCAAAACCAGCAGCCACGGCCACGCCATCAAAACCGTTCCGGTGTAGAACGCCTTGTAGTACGCGGTCTGAAGGAACAGCAGAGGCACGATTCCGAAGTTGATGCCGAAGGCGACAATCGTTGGAAGCTGCTGGAAGAACCGGCGCGACCACGCCCGACCGCTCGTTCCGCCGACGATAAACATCGCCAGCGCCGCTGGAAGCCCGACAAACCAGAGGTTCATCATCAGCACGTGCAGCGTAAACCCGACGATCTTAAAAAACTGAATAAACCACAAAGGAGCGGGCAGCCCGCCGGCGCTGTCGGCAAGCGTCGCGCCCAAAAGGGGAAACGATTCCGGAAATATAAGATTCATAAACGTCTCCTGATTTCGAAAAAGCGATTGAATGATATCTACAACTTATTCTATTTTACCAGATTCTATATGAAATGTACAGGGCAGGCGAGAAAAATTTTAGAAAAAAGGCGAGCCAGGGTGCGTAAGCCCCCGGTAATAATCTCACGCTCTAGTTCGCCAAGTTCGCGAAGTTCGCAAAGTTTTAAAAATTTCTTTGCGTACTCTGCGTTCTTTGCGGCTTAAAAATCTTCGGCGGATTTTATCCGCGATCCGGTAAGGTTTTCAGTTTCGTCGCAGTACGTCTGCGGGGCGGAGAAGTTCCGGGGGCTTACGCACCCCGGCTTGCCTGCGCCTTTCATTTCTTTTTCCAGACGCGAATCCAGTCGATCTCGAAATCCAGCGGGTAGGGTAAGTTCGGATCGAGCCGCCCCGTCCAGCCGCAGTTGTGATAAAGCCCAAGAAGAATCAGCATTTCGCTCTGCGGCGTGGGTCCTACGTACGTGTTAATCTCTTTGCCGTCCAGATACCATGTCAGCTTTCCT